>NZ_JBFSUD010000064.1:0-26673 GCF_041467175.1 Vibrio sp. 10N.247.310.24 | reverse complement strand
GGCTCACACACAACGCAGGACTAGGGAAATTATGAGGGGATCCGTCAGCACCTTGGGTTAGCTTGCTAAACCCTCTGGCATTTTGAAAACCTTGTAATTTTCGCAATCTAGGCAGACTAACATTCGAAGGGAGATTATTGAGGCCTGCATTGCGGTACTTCTTCATTAACTCCTGCCCCCCCAAACTATCAGCATGCAAACCAATACGCCCATCATACCTATTTCTGAAACTGTCGATAATAGCTGTATCAACATTTATTGGTATGACTTTAGGAAGTTTCTTTGTATCGACTAGATTTTGAGTTAAGTATTGACTCGGAGCTTTTGACAGCCACCAAACAAACGTCGACTTCTTGCTTTTATCATTTAGATGTGTGTAACCAGTTGAAGCGATCATAATACTAAACAATACCGGCCTTGACTTCCTATTATAGACATATGTTGCAAACACTTTTAAGTTTTGTCCTGATGCCTTTGTAAGTCTTTTAGCTACTTGCCAGTTTTTGACCCAACTCCAGTTTTTGTCGAGGCGGGGCTTATCCAAGCTGTCAATAACAGGTTGTACCTCTTCGTCCCAATCCTTTAGAGCTATATTCGTGTCTAGCTCGACAATGTGAAGATCGATCAAATCATCATTGCAATCTAACGCTTTTGGCAAAAAAATCAGCGGATAGCGAATATGCATACTCATCTTAACCCATAAAAAAATAATACGTGAAGATAACCTAATAACAAACGTAAATCTATACATTCACAAATTTATCTTAAGCTACTGTATTAATGGAGAAAAATGCATCGAACCCACCTCAAGTCGTTATTAAGATTTTTCATGTATTGAATTGTAGATAGTATGTTCAGAAAGCTAATAAGGACAAACCAACTGGTCAAATATTGATTAGTGAAGATGTCTATCACGCACGTAAAGAGGTTGCGTGCGACCATATATTCGTAGTGAAATCGGGGGATAGCCAAACGCTTAACCCACCACTGAAACTCCTTCTTAGCTAAATTTTGACATGGTTAAAGATCTGGTACCCTTTTTGATACGCTTCTTACGTCGATTGTCTTTAAGCTCAATGAGGTTACGCGTAAAACCTCGTTGTTTCAGCCATAAAATTTCAAAAATATAGATCGGCGAGTAAATCACATGTTGAAACTCTATAGGTAATACTTCAACATCACCGAAAGTCCCCAATTTTACGAATATTACATAGAAAAACATACACATGATAAACATCGTGAGGTAAAAGTAAGTTCTTACAATATTCCATGTTATTTCATACGGGTTACTGGATATAAGGTAGTAAGCTTTGAGTTGTTTCCACTTTCGCAAACGCCAAAATCTTTTTAATTTTATTGGTGTTTTTGTAAGCCCCTTTACGACAAGCTTACCTAGATTTCCTAGGTACGTAGAAAACACTGCTAAGAGCAAACTTACAATAACAGTAGGGTCCAATATTAGCTGTAGAACTTCCATACTTCCTCAAACATATCACATAAAATAATCTACTAATCTACACTCAATCGGGCGAAGACCTTTAAGTTCGCATGAGCCCACTTTAAAGTACCTCATTTGATTTTTAATCATTCAATGAAAATATCTGCCCATGGATAGACTTATAGTTGACTCTTAGATCTAACGAGTTAATGGTTTCTTCAAAGCCATTAACTTCATCCCAGCCTCTAGCTGGAAAATTCACAGATAGTAAACGGATCCTCTGATTGTGAGCAATACCATAACCTTTCACTAACTCAGCATAGTTAAATTCATCTGACTGGTCGCCGAATAAGGCCTTTAGCGCATCTCTCGCTTTATAGTCTTTATCAAACACTTTAACATCAAACGTTTCAATAAATGCAGGGCCTAACCCATTGTTTATGATGTAAACTTCAATCCGTCCTACACCATTATCAAAGAAACGATCAGTGAATAGATCCAGATGAGGTTTTAAGGATATTCGATTTTGACGGCGTTGGCTGTTAGCTTGATAAACAGTTAGAAACAATGCACATAACGCAATAATTTCAGATACATATTTGCTTAATATTTCCATTATTACTCTTGTCAATTTTGGAGAAATTTACAGATAATGTGAGCGATGAGGAGGATTTTATATACCATCCAAACATAGTCAAAACGCTAAAAATCACTCCTAAGCCCTTGTTAAACAAATGTCACATATGCCAATGAATAAAACCAGAGTGCTAAAAAAATCACAACAACTGGCTGAGTAGGGAAAACCTTGTTGATTAACCTAGCCCCCCAGATTGGCAAAGCTATAACTGAGCAAGCTAGCATTGCGGTTGGCGCTGCACAGAACCACGACAAAGCATACAAAAAAATAACCATACCGCCATACACACTCGAAACATAAAAAGTTTCAGCCCATATCCCTTTTTCAGGAACATAGTTAAATAGCGGAATCATTAATTCGCATAACATAGTAGCAAAAACAAATGTCATATTAGTACCCGACAAATAGTCCATAATTGGCATAGTTAATGAACCACCACCGAATAGCAGCAGTAGCTTTAGAAAGTGCTTAAATACAAGTTTGTGATGTAATATCCAAAATAACGAGCCAGACAGTAAGCCTGCGAGCATAAGGGTGATAGAAAAAATCGAAAAGAGTTGTTGAGATTGAACATTCAAGAACCCTAATGCTAGAGTGCCTAAAAAACCACCAATAGCAATCACTCCAAATAATTTCAAAGAGAAGTGAATTATTATCAATGGCTTCTGATCTTTAATAAGCTTTAAGAAAGTCAAAAAACCAGAGTCAAGTGAAGCAACTAGTTCTTTAGCTTTTTCATGCTGAGCTAACATACCTCCCATAAAGTACATGGAAGCAATAACATTTATCAAAAATGCTAATTCTTTAGTCACGGACACCCCTTTTGCATAGACCAATTAGCAAGAAAACTCCCAACTCAAATGTAGAACTCGTTTTAGTTATACATCAAGCTCTAACCATACAATATTTTGCTTTAAATAACATAGTCTTATGTGTTCTATAAAACATATCTATCTCACAAATTCATACTGATTACATGTAACAAGAGCAAATATGTAAAGTCGCATACAATACATATAAGAAAATATCTTCAAAGCAAAAATACAGATTCAAGGCCCGCAACACTGTATAAATCATCACCATAATTTAGTACCATGGGCTTATCATTTAGATAGGTTTATGGTGTCATATGAGAGTTGTTTGCCCCGAATGCGGTCATTCCTTTGTGATGAACCTAACCTTCAGCCATACTCTTAGCCCTTCGGCTAAAACGACTTCTCAGTTAGCTTTTGAAATGGTTAAAGCCCTGGCACCCGATCAGCGCCAAGAACTAAAACAACAGCTATCAATCCTCTAAAGTTTAAATTCAGGGCTATCCCCACCATCAGCCATCTCAATTAGCTGCTTCATTGCGGCTAACTTTTCAGGCTTCAAGTCTTCACGTTCTTGTTTGAAAACGTATTCCATAAAAGCTTTCTTGTTTTGACTAGCTAGGCGGCGCAGTTCACGGTAAGTGGTAACCGGTGCTCCACCAAAGAATTGAAATTGACGGATACCCCAACGGCTCTTCCAGGTGTTCACATTTTGGGCCATAGCTTGCACAGATTGCACTATGCCCACTTCGCACCTGATCACCTATCTGAAGTAATTATCCATAACCCTCTTTCAAACCTGTCGCCACTTGCCAAATTTCAGGTAAAAAAAGAGCCACTCTAAAGTGGCTCAATTCTTAAAATTTTAAACAAGTGTTTTAAACGTTACTCTTTACCGAACACGTTGTTCTCTTGCTCTTGTACACGGATGAAAGTCGTACGCTTCGTTAGCTCTTTAAGCTTTGCTGCGCCTACGTATGTACAAGTTGAACGCACACCACCAAGGATGTCAGAAATCGTGTTGTGAACTGAACCACGGTATGGAAGTAAAACAGTTTTACCTTCCGCAGCACGGTACTTAGCAACACCACCTGAGTGCTTGTCCATAGCCGACTGAGATGACATGCCATAAAATTTCATGTATTGCTTGCCGTCTTGCTCTACTACTTCACCGCCTGACTCAGAGTGACCTGCTAGCATACCGCCTAGCATTACGAAGTCAGCACCGCCGCCGAACGCTTTAGATACGTCACCCGCACATGAACAGCCACCGTCACCGATGATCATGCCGCCAAGGCCGTGTGCTGCGTCGCCACACTCGATGATTGCAGAAAGTTGAGGGTAACCTACGCCTGTTTTAACACGTGTAGTACAAACAGAACCAGGGCCGATACCAACCTTAACGATGTCTGCGCCCGCTAGAATTAGCTCTTCAACCATGTCACCCGTTACAACGTTACCCGCAGAGATAACTTTAGTCGGGAATTCAGCACGTACTTTCTGTACGAACTCAACAAGGTGTTCTGAGTAGCCGTTAGCGATATCGATACAGATGAATACAAACTCTTCGCTAAGAGCCATGATCTTCTTAACTTTCTCGAACTCAGCTTCAGATGTACCCGTTGATACAAAAACGTTGTTCAGAGTTTTCTTGTCTGCTGTTTTAGCAAACTCAGCCCACTGCTCTACTGTGTAGTGCTTGTGTACTGCAGTCATAACACCGTGCTCTGCTAGAGCCGCTGCCATTTCAAAGCTTGCTACCGAATCCATGTTAGCTGCAATTACTGGAGTACCAGACCATTGACGACCGCTATGCTTGAATGTAAAATCGCGGGTTAATTCAACTTGAGAACGGCTTTTAAGGGTAGAACGCTTCGGACGGAAGAGTACATCTTTGAAACCTAACTTAAGTTCTTGTTCGATACGCATGGTGTTTTCCTTGATTCATAAAATTATGTGTCTCTCGCGAAATGCGTAGTAAAACCGTTGGCAGACGAGTTTACTTTTCTTCGGACACAAAAAAACCGGAGCGTTGGCAGACGCTCCGGTTTTCAGCATTATAGGTCGTGATTTAGTAACAGCAAGTCTGATATTTCATTTTTTTTTGTGCTATCCTCTCGAAGATTCCATATCTGGTAAAAGCTCCCAAGTAACACTTCCCCACTAAATTCTTACTAATTAATAACTTAGCGAACCAATTACGCAAACGCTGTCGGTTTATTGCGCAATCGTTTTCCTCCCTTTTTTACGTAATATCCCCCTCACAAAGCAAATATGTGAAGAAAGTGCCTCGAAATCACATAAAAACCACACTTTTCTCCAACAAAAAAATGCCTTTTTTCTTAAATAAATTCGATTTTTTTCTAATTTTTATCGGTTTTTGACCAAATTGGGCAGTCTGGTGACGTTTCTGTTTTGTCGTCACTTGGAAAAGTAGAGTGAAAACGACTCAATCTAGAGGCCAATACTCACTTGGGTTTGATAATTCAGCCCTCGCACTCCATTAAATGAAGCTTTCAAACTCAAACTTTATAAATCCACTTTCTATTCACCCGTAGCATTGCCGCGCCGAAAGCACATTTCGTGGCTGCCCTTTCGTTGATTTAACCTAAAACATTCAGTAAAGCACATGGAAAAAGAGAATTGGTTAACGTGAAAAGCTAGGGGGAAGATTAGGTTTGAAGATAAAAAACAAAAAAAATGGCTAAGGTAATTAACCTTAGCCATTTTTATTCGATGTTTTGAATTGTTCTTTACAAGCTATGAGTATCGAATTAAGACAGGTGCTAATTCTTTTGAGCGCTTAACGCTTCTGCAGTCGCATCTTGAATCGACAAGAACAATGACGTGATTTGTCCAGTAGGCGAACGCATCGGGTTTAGCGTCACGTTCTGGTACATGAAATCAGCTTGTTGAGTGACAGGGCGAACATTGCGGCACTTGAACAAGTAAGGTCTTTGTGGCCATGTAATAAAGCTGCGACAACCTAAATCATAGACTGGCTTGGTTTTCAGCCTAAACCACTCTTCTGGGATTTCAGGGAATAACTCAAAGATCGACTTACCGATAGCATCATGTGATTGCTTACCGCTATGGTGAGTCATGAAGCCATTCCAAACTTGCACCTCAAAATCGCGATTAATAACCACCAGCCCCATATCGACGTTCTGAACCATGTCCACCATCCAGTGGAACTGTTCAAATTCAGCAGGAAGATTCAACATATTAAAACTCCTCCATTAGGTAGGCCAATTTATTATCTAGAAGTGGCAAAGATTCATCAACAAACATGAATAGAAGGTCACAACGGATTGAAGTGCCATCTATGTTATAGCTGACTTCGAAAGTCATCGTTTTCTTAAATGAGCCGCCGGTATTTTCAATAACGGAATCGATTGAGATGTGTTGACCCAGCAACACCGGAGAGCTCTGGAAGAAACGAACTTCTGACTGCTCCCCTAACCCGTTCAGGAATGAACCCACAAGGATGTTAGATACATCCATCAACAGCTCTAATTCTTCTAACTGTTCGCTTTCTGTTGGCACCTTCATGAGCTTTTTAAGATCGCTCACACTGGAATCACTCAGCAAGACTAACGCTTCACCTGCAATACCTTCTCCACTAAAGCCTTGGCAAACACCCGACACTTGGTCGTTGTCTGCTAAGTCGCGAAGTGCCATGTGCAATTCACTCACTTCCAAAATATTCACGTTCGGTAGTGGTAAATGGACAAATACATCAAAATGGCGCGCCAGTGCATCGGCGGCGCGGCCGATTGCTACGTTCGCCACTTCCATGTAGATATCGCGTCTGCGTAGTATTGGAAGATCTAAAGCGGTAGGGGTAACAACCTGAGGCTGTGTTGGCGGCTCAACAAGTTCACGTAAAATGCCTTTTAACGCTTCTTTATCGATCGGTTTTTGTAAAAACGCTTTAGCACCGAGGTCCATGACCCTCTGCTGCGCTTTTGGCTGGATGTCACCGGAAACAACGACAACAGGTGTGTTATCACCTAAGCGTTGCATCTCTTCCAATGTGCCATAGCCATCTAGCTCTGGCATGGTCAAGTCGAGGAACATCAGTTTAAACTGGTTTTGAGCTAACTCTTCAAGTGCATTAAGCCCATGAACAGCAAAAGTTATATCTGCATTTAGAGAACTAGGCAGTGATCGAGCCATCTGCTTCCTTGCTAATGCAGAATCATCACATATAAGAACTGGGAACGACATAAATGCACCACCGACAAATTAAAGCTAATTTCGAGGAGTGTAACAGATCATTATCGTATCAGGTACGGGGTGAATGAATTTATATGTAGATTATTAGTCAGATTGATGGGAAAAGCGGATATTCGATTATCTCTGATTATTCTTTATGAAAAACAATATGCTACAGAGATAGTAACAAGCCATTTTATAAAGTAATTGCACTATTTTATGAAATGACTGCGATGATTTATAGAATAACAGCCTTAATAAGTAGCCTATTAAGGCTCGACTTGCCGATTCACGCAACAGCCATACATGTTTGCTCAACTATACATGTTGCTCAACTGTTCGTGTTGATCGCCTACTACGCGTTTATCAGGTTGACGTTTTTATCCGTTTTACATAATGAGTACAAGGGAGCTAAAACTGATATGTAGGCCTTAGAATCAGTAATGCGAAACGAATAACCACAGCAAACACCAGTAAAGCGATGCCCAAACGGTACCATTTGTATTCCGCAATATTCATTGGGATACGCTTATAAAACATAGTAATCACGCCTTTCCAATCACTACTGCGTCTTCCGTACTGCATCATGCTCGTCAAAACAAACAGAGCGCCAAGTACTAGCATTCCTTTCTCAGCCCAAAACAATCCAACTTCCATTTGCATTTTCCTTGATAAAACGATGAGCGACTTAAATCATTCTAGCCACCTTTGCTTACGGTTTCTGTAAGACAAAGGTCTAAATTACGAAGTACGCAATTCAGGGCTTTTAGCTTTTAGCTTATAGCGCATTGTTGGTAATTAGAAATTGGTAACTGGTCATTGATAGTTCTTGGTCAGTATTACAAAGTTTATCGTTCAAGGTTCCATGGTAAAGGCGAGCATCACAAGCAGATCACGAATAAGCATGAGTCGAGAGATCCGGAGACTGACTGTTCTTTTGAATGACACGCATCAGTTGGATAAGCAGCAGAATACCTGTCACACCTAAACCAACACCGATTCCGCCCCAGATCCCTGCCAATTCAAACTTAGACATCAAATACCAAGCCGCTGGCAAACCAAATACCCAGTAACCAATGGCTGTCATTACGGTTGGCATTGAGACAATCTTCATCCCTCTCAACAGGTTAATCGCCAATAACTGCCAAGCGTCTACAATAAAGCACAACGCAACCACCCAAATAACAGAGGCCAATAGCGAAGTCATTGCGCCCGTACCATCGTCTAACTTGAAGATAGACGCGATCATTTCTGGCCAGATGATGAACACGGCAGATAAGGCTACGCTCAACACCGACACCAATATAAAGCTTAGAATCGAGGTTCTTTTGATGCCTTCGTAGTTACCCGCACCGAAATCACGGCCCACCAAAATCGCCGCAGCTTGTGAGAAACCGAAATTGAAGTTCCAAGTAAAGCTTAAGCATTGCAGCAGGATTTGGTGCAGCGCGAGAGAAGCAATACTGATCGTCCCCGCCATCAGAGTTCCGCCGTATATCAAGCCATGTTCAAGTAATGCAGCGAGCCCAATAGGCAAACCCATCATCAAAAGCGGGCTCATTAACTTGATTGAATACTCTTCTGTGTTTAACCAAGGGGCGAACTGCTTGAATTCGTCACGCTTGAATACCCACACCGTGTATCCAACCATCACGATAAAGGCCGCGATAGCCGTACCTAGCCCTAAACCGGTTAAACCCATGTCTAATTGGAAAGTTAAGAAGTAGCTCACTGGCACATTCAGAATTACCGTGATAATAGACATCACCAGAATAGAGCGCACATTACCGAAGGCACTGGTTAATCCACGTAGTACCAACAAAATAAGCGAAGGCAGCATCACCCATTTCAAGGCATGCACATATTCCATAGCTAAAGTAATCACTTCTTGGGGCTGTTTTGCTGCTTCCAATACCAACGGAGCAAACCAAAAGCTGGCCATTAAGGTCACGCTGAGCACGAATGCCAACATGGTTGCGCCTTTCACCGCCAATCTGATTTGTGTATTACCAAACTCAGGGCGAGCTACGCGCTGACCGTAAGCGATCGCAATCAAGTTCGCGACACACCCCACGGTGCTGCTCGCAATAATAAAGATGAAAAAGTAGATAGAGGCGCCTAAGCCACCAGCCGCAAGGGCTGACACACTGATACGCGACATCATCCAAACATCAGTAAGGACTAACGCCATAGAGATCAGCTGTGAAATGATCAAAGGGAATGCAAGAGTGAGTATTTTTTTCATGAGCGCCTCAGGTAATTTCGCCCAAAATACGATCGATGAGGCTGGCGTTCAATTGATAAATTTGCGACTCTAACATTCCATAAACTCATGCGAACGAATTATGACCCCATATCCTAGCTTGCCATCATCCCATAATGGCTTAAAAGCCTTCGAAGCTGCTGCAAGGCTGATGAGCTTTACGCTGGCCGCCGATGAGCTGCATGTGACACAAAGTGCGATCAGCCGTCAGATTAAACAGCTTGAAGATGAGTTAAACGCATCATTGGTTATTCGTAAGCATCGAGCGATTGAATTAACAGAACATGGTCACGATTTGTACGTGGCTTTACGTGAAAGCTATGCCAATGTCGAAACGGTTATTGCTTCTTGGGGCGAGCCAAAGCAGAAACGTATTGTGATCAAAGCGACCTTGAGTTTCGCGACGCGCGTATTGATCTCTAAAGTCCGGGAATTAAACGAGCGTTATCAAGATTATGAAATCGTCATTGTGCCTGTGATTGAGGAAGACGAATCGATCAACAGCAGCGAATATGACCTACTGATCTTCCATACACGCTTCAAAAAACGCTATGACAAGGCACCTAACATCACCTTCTTACGTGAAGAGTTTATGGCGCCGGTCTGTTCGACTAGTTTAACGAACAAAGATACTGACCTCGATTCGATATTAACCTTACCAAGGCTCCACCCGACCTTAGATCATCACGACTGGAAAGTGTGGCTGGCTGATGTCGAGTCCCCGCCGAAAAAGCCCGTTAGAAATACCAGCTTCTTGTCTTTGGATATGGCACTCAGTGCTTGCTTGTCGGGTGAAGGGGTCACGGTGACGGATTTACTGTTGGTTTTGCAGGATCTACAACGGGGCTTCTTGTACTGCCCTAAGGATGCAAAGATTCAACACAGTGCTTGGACTTACTTCATGCACCAGCGTACACACACGCCTATCATCAATGACCTTATTGAGTGGCTGAGGGAAGAGACAGCCAAAGAGATCGAGTTGCTGAAATCACTCGCACAGCAATATCAGTGGTTTGGTGTAATAGAGCAAGACAAAGGCTTTGGTCGACTCTCTTAAATTAAGCTATGATTCCCCTTCCCTCACCCGATTGATATTTTTATGCCTTCTTTCTCTGTTTCAATGATCCCTGTTGGGGTTAGGTTCATGATCCTCTCCGCTTTTGGGTTCGCACTGATGTCTGCTTGTGTGAAATACATCAGCAACTACGGTATACCTGTATTTGAAATCGTTGCAACAAGGGCTTTGGTGTCTTTGGTCATCAGCTATATTGATGTGAAACGAAAAGGCATTTCGATCTGGGGTAATAACAAACCACTCTTGTTCGTGCGTGGTGCTGTCGGTACTGCGGCGTTAATGTGTGTTTACTACGCTGTCACCACCTTGCCATTAGCAGAAGCAACCATTCTACAATACGTACATCCCGTGTTTACCGCGTTGCTTGGCGTGTTGTTCCTCAAAGAGCGCGTGCAAAAGTCGACCATGATCTGCATAGCATTCTGCCTCGCGGGATTGCTGGTGATGGTACAACCAAGCATGAACAGTGGCGTAAACAGCGAGTTACCCATGTTCAGCATTATGGTGGCGTTATTGGGCGCGTTTGGTAGCTCAATTGCTTATGTAATTGTGAGAAAGCTTAGCCAAACTGAAGATAGCTCGGTGATCATCTTCTATTTCCCGCTGGTTGCTCTTCCAATCTCAACAGCCCTGATCTGGAACGACTTTGTATGGCCGAGCTTATTCTTAACCATTATGTTGGTTCTGGTCGGGATTTTCACTCAGATAGGCCAATACGGTTTAACCAAGGCGATGCAAACTCAAGCTGCCGGTAAAGCTTCGGCTTACTCATACGTTCAAATCGTATTCTCAGCGTTGTTAGGCGTGTGGATCTTCAATGAGATACCATCCGTTTGGACTTACCTAGGTGGTGGCCTAATTGTCACGGGCGCACTCATTAACGTGTTTGGCAAACAGTTGTTAGTGCCATTCAAGGCTAAGTAGCTAAGTAACCAACTAAGCGACCAAGCAACCAAGCAACCAAGCAACCAAGCAACCAAGCAACCAAGCAACCAAGCAACCAACAGAGTAAAGATCAGTTAGCCAATCAGCTAATAGATATAAAAAGGGCATTGCGGAATATTCCACAATGCCCTTTTCTGTGAGTCTTCCTAGCACCCTTTCTTAGACGTTTTATTTCGAACAATCTTGCTCTAGTACACCAACTCGATTACGAGTTCTACTACGTGGCATTGCGCAGCTTGGGATCATCACTCAAGTACTCTACAAACTCGATTTCAAAGCCCGCAGGATCAACAAAGTAAACGTTTTTGCGATAAGGTTCTTCAGCTCCAGGTTTGGCAATAGGGAAACCCGCATCAATAAGGCGCTCAATCACGCTCTCGATATTGTTGGTTACATAAGCAAAATGCGCGAGACCGACAGAATGCCCAGCCAAATCTCTGTTTTCTCCTTCACCGTGATCGCTCAACGCAATGTATTGGTATTCATCACCAAAATGTAGCCAGTTACGTGGCTTGCCAGACCATTCGCCTTGCCCTTCATCACGAACATACCAATGAGGGAAAGCTGCTTTATAGAAAGTCAGCATCTCTGGGATATCTTTAACCACTAAATTTACATGTTCAAGTTGGATCATTCTTCTCTCCTTAAAGTATTCTCTTAAGCAACGTTGCATATCCTAATACCTCAAGTTAAGTTGAGGTAAAGAACTAATTTACGTTTATTTTCGAGAACGTCTTTAGAGTCCAAATGGCTCTGCTTTGACTACATACAAACTGTAAGTTTAGACGACCTAATCCAATGTAACTCTCTTGCCTCGTATTATGTTCTTTGTACTTAATGACAGTGACTTTATGGGAGGTGTTCTCTCCAAACCACACCTCCCACAAAGTGAACCGATGAAATGGATGTTGTATACAGGCCTCCCCTCAGTGATCGCAATGCAGAGCCAAACCGTAGTTAATTGAAATACAAGCACTTAGCATTTTTTAGTCGACTGCGTAGCGGGAGTGATACATGGACAGCAGAATTACCATCAAAGAATTTCTCAGAGTGTTCGATTACCTTCGTTCAACGGGCGAACAGCTGGACAATAAATATCAATTAGATGAGATGTTTGCTTGGCACGATTACGACGGTTACACCTGTTGGCTAAGCTACAGGGACGTTACGATAACCCTGATGTTCCACGGTTCATTAAAAATCGAATACGACAAAGCGTCGAATTATGAAGACTTCATCAACCATTGTCTGACTATGCTTGCTACAGAGCCTTCTCCGTAAGTACGAAAGGTCAACACGCCCTAGCAACTAATGGATAAAATCATGCACGAAACTGACTTTAAAACGCACTTACTGCCTAAACGAATCGCTTCTTTGTGCCTAATACTCAGCCTTTCTTTTTTATGGTCTCAAGTATCTGTAGCAGGAATAGATATGATTGATTTTACACAAGCGAACGAACAGAAGAATTGGACAGCGACCAACGACAATGTGATGGGCGGCATCTCAACAGGCGGTCTTATTCATGGTGGCGAGACGAGTCAATTTAAGGGCGAGCTATCGTTAGAGAACAATGGTGGCTTCAGCTCAATCAATCGCTCTGTTGAAACATTAAGCTCTGAAACGGACAGAGTAGAGCTGACGTTTGTGGGTGATGGTCGTACTTACCAATTAAGGTTCACAACGTGGATCGATGGAAACAGGACCAACTACAAGCACAACTTTGAGACAATTAAAGGTGAACAACTCAAGAAAATCTTCCGACTAAAGGACTTTCAAGCGGTGTTTAGAGGTCGGCTACTCAACGGAGCTCCGGCGCTTAAAGCTCAAGACATTAAACAGATCGGCTTTTTGATTGCGGACAAACAGCCTCTGCCCTTCGAGCTAAACTTACTTCAGATTCAATTCAAAACCTCGCAAGAAACGGAGTAACGCTTTGTTGGAATAAGGTAAAGCCTGAATAAACCACAGACGAACAAAAGCCCCTGATATCTTACCGATTCGCGATAGATATCAGGGGCTTTCTATTCAAGTGTTCAAAAGATCAATGCTTCAAACCGTCAAAGATCTGAATCATTAACTGTTAATATTTGATGGCTGTTTTACCAATCGAAGCGCTGCTTTCAATACGTTGGTGCGCATCTTTCAGAGTCTCAACACTAAAACCATTCAACGTCGTCGTTAGTGTCGATTTAATGCGGCCTGCATCAATCAAGTTCGCAGCTTGGAATAAGATGTCCTGTTGCTTCTGGATATCGTCTGTGTTGAACAGTGAACGTGTAAACATCAGCTCCCACACAAAACCTACAGACTTACCTTGAAGCGCCGACAGATCAATTCCACCATCGAACTCCACAATCGAACTGATCATGCCTTGTGGTGCAATCAGCTCCACCATCGATTCCCAGTGCCCTTTAGTATCCGCAACATTAAAAATGTAATCGACATGCTGGATGCCTTGCTCACGTACAGACTCAACCAAGTTACGGTGATTCACCACATGGTCTGCACCCATATCCCTTACCCACTGCTCGGTTTCAGGTCTTGAAGCCGTCGCAATGACAGTCAGGTTAGTCAGTTGGCTCGCCAATTGAATAGTGATTGAACCTACGCCACCAGCGCCACCAATAATCAGAATCGACTTTTGCTCTTCAGGACGAACACGCAAGCGGTCAAACAACGCTTCCCACGCAGTGAGTGTCGCTAGCGGCATCACAGCAGCAGCTTCATCAGAAAGGCTCTTTGGTGCTTTCGCCGCAATACGGTAATCAACGGCTTGGTATTCCGCGTTAGCTCCCATGCGAGTGACGTCACCAGCGTAGTAAACACGGTCACCTAATTCAAAACCTTCAACGTCTGTACCTTTACCGACAACTTCACCGACTGCGTCATAGCCCAGCACTTTAGGTTGTTCGAGTGTTTTATCCTTAGCACTACGAATACGAATTTTTGCGTCAGCAGGGTTGATAGCAGTCGCGCTCACTTTTACCAGCAAGTCATTATTTTTTAGTTCTGGCAGACTCGTTTCAAACTCAAATAAACTGTCTTGCTCTGTAATCGCAAATGACTGAGTAAATCCAATAGCTTTCATTTTTGATGGTACTGACATTGTGCTTTCTCCTTGAATTAGACGAGTTAATCTTAGTCAATTCTCACTCTAGATAAACCGTCTAACATTTGAATAATTTTCAAATATATTTTGATAATTAAGCGTATAAAGTTAGCTTAGAAGAGGTAAATAAGGGTTAACCCGCTTTGTGATTAGCAAAGATTTCAATACAATGTTTAGAACATTATCAAACACAGGTAGATAAGATGCTTCTTGAAGACTTACAGGTCATTTTAAAAGTGGCGGAGTTTCGCAGCATCACCGCAGCAGCCACCAACCTAGACATGCGTACTGCTACCGCGAGTGCTGCCGTCAAACGAGTTGAAGCCGCACTAGGCGCTGAACTGTTTGTAAGAACCACTCGCCATTTAAGGCTCTCTTCAGCAGGCGAACGCTATTTACCTGAGTGTGAACAGGCCTTGAAAATATTAGAGCAAGCCAAGCTCAGCATGCGCGAAGAGCTTGGTATTCTCGATGGAGAAATCCGCATTGCGCTTTCATCGGATTTAGGCCGCAACCTCATCACACCTTGGTTAGATGAGTTCTTGCTTGAATACCCTAAAGCATCACTTAGAACGAGCATCAGTGACAGTAATATCGATTTTTACCGTGACTCCGTTGATATGGCGCTTCGCTATGGCTCCCCTACTGACGCCAACATGTATGGTTTCAAGATCTGCGATGTGCCGAGAATATTGTGTGCGGCTCCTGAATATTTGGCTGAAATGGGAACACCAAAACACCCGAGTGACTTAGCTCAACATAATGGTTTGCTTTATCAGCTGCATGATATGTTGCAAGACGAATGGGCGTTTAACGATGGTAAGCAGGATCACAAAGTGAAGCTGAAAGGGAATCGTGCATCGAACGATGCTGACCTTGTTAGACGTTGGTGTGTTGCCGGTAAAGGCGTGGCGATAAAGTCTTGTTTAGATATGTCGAAGCATTTGCTTTCGGGCGAAGTGGTTAAAGTTATGCCTGAATTTAAACCAACACCAACCGAGTTGTGGTTAGTCTGCCCTAGTCGTCAATCCATCACACCAACGGTTCGCTTATTAAGAGATTTATTCCGCGAGAAAACCGCAGAGATCCTTTCTCAACTGAGCAAACAAAGCATTATAGATACTCAAAAGTCTTAGCGATCTAGAGATAAAAAAGGCGCTAGCGGACTTCAATCCACTAACGCCTTTCTTCATTTGAACATCACACTGTATTAATGGATGTATCTACATTAATACTAATACTTTAATACGAGTGCTTAGTTTGACTCTTCTTCAACATCGCAATCAGCACAGCACTGAAGAGCAATTTCATGTTCGAAGGTGATTGTATCTTGGCCTTCTTCTAGAAGTTCTGCAATTTCATCCGCGACTTCTTGCTCATCATCAGCTTCAATTCCGCTCGCTAACTCTTCTTCTGAATAACCGAAGAAATTCAGTAATAGATACTCTCGAGCTTCGTCTTTGGTACAAACCACATTCGCTGAAAGATCAGGCGTAACTTCACCTTCTGCAAGTGTCTTTGTCACTTGCTCTAGAGCAGTATCTTTCATCGCAGGCGTTAACCAACCAAGATCAGTACTTACTGTCGTTTTTTTACAGTCGAAGCAAGGCAGTTGGTGAAAGTAGTATTGA
Source organism: Vibrio sp. 10N.247.310.24 (assembly GCF_041467175.1). Taxonomy (NCBI): domain Bacteria; kingdom Pseudomonadati; phylum Pseudomonadota; class Gammaproteobacteria; order Vibrionales; family Vibrionaceae; genus Vibrio; species Vibrio sp. 10N.247.310.24. The sequence continues at coordinate 10,542 of NZ_JBFSUD010000064.1, read as the reverse complement.
AAGGTAGTCATAGGTAATTTCTTCTTTAAGTGTTGTATAGCGAGATTATGCGCGTTTTATAGCAAAATACTATCTCAATCAACACCAAAAATTGATTCGCTCTGATTATTTTAACCAGATGCACAGCAAGCCATACTGACAACTTTAATCATCGGCTATTTGCTTAAATCGCCACACACATCGGCGTATTGGATATAGGGTCACGAAATACGCTCGCTTTGAGATCAAAAACATCATTCAGCAATGTCTCGGTCATCACCTCATCGGGGGTGCCTTCAGCCACTAAACCACCTCTTTCTAAAACGATCAAATGATCGCAGTAACGGCTCGCTTGGTTCAGATCATGGAGCACAACCACCACCGTTTTTCCCTTGTCATTCATCTGCTGCATCAAGTTCATTAATTCAACTTGGTGAGACATATCAAGATAAGTGGTCGGTTCATCCAACATCACGACATCAGTGTCTTGCGCTATTATCATCGCTATCCATGCTCTTTGACGCTGCCCACCCGACAGTGACTCAATAGGTTTATCAGCAAACTCAAGTACGCCGGTATCATGCATTGCTTGTTCGACAATAGCTTGGTCTTCTTGCCCTAACCTTCCCCAATGGGACACATAAGGAGAACGGCCATATTCAACCAGTTTTCTGACCGAAATGCCTTCAGGGCTGACCAATATTTGCGGCAGAAGCGACAACGAACGCGCGAGCACTTTATCGCCATAGCTCGACAACGGTTTGTCTTCAAATAACACCTCTCCTGTCACCGGCTTATTGATCCTGACTAACGTCTTTAACAAGGTAGATTTACCACACCCATTGGGTCCAATTAAGGCTGTAATTTTTCCCTTTGGGATGGACACCGAAAGGTTCGGTATGATCGTTTGTTTGCCGTACGCGACGGAAAGATTCTGCGTTTTTAGCATGGTTACCAACCTCGATAGCGATAGAGAAGAAAGATGAAATAAGGCGCGCCAATGACAGAAGTAAGTACCCCTGCAGGCAATTCAATCGGTGGTTGTAGACCTCTTGCCAAGCCGTCGGCACAAGTAACCAAAATCGCGCCCACCAGAGCAGACGCCGGGATTAACAACTTATGATTATGCCCAAACAACAAGCGCGCTAAGTGAGGTGCTAATAAACCCACAAAACTGATCGTTCCAGCCACTGAAACGCTGACGCTGGCAAGCAACACAGCGGCCAATAGCGCAAGAGCTTGTATCTGTTTTGGCTTAGTACCCAATGTGGTGGCACTTTCCTCACCAAGCCCCATCACATCCAATCGCCAAGCAAGCCAAAATGCCATTGGCAACAACAAGAGCAATGCTCCCCAAATAAAGGGAACTTGCTGCCAATTTCGCCCCCAAAGGCTGCCAGTTAGCCATACCATCGCAGTGTTGATCTCGATGGGGTTAGTGACAAGCAAGAAGTCGATACAACTCGCCAGAAACGCACTCACTGCAATACCAATCAAGGCCAACTTGGCGGGTGTTGGCCTTGACCACCATGCCAGTACCGCAATCAACCCAGCAGCCAATACCCCACCGAACATCGCCACCACAGGCAGTACGCTAACTGCCGCATTAGGGAACCACACTAAACTCGCAGTCGCAGCAAGCCCTGCCCCGGCGCTAATGCCCATAAGATCAGGCGATGCTAACGGGTTACGTATCACGCCTTGCACTAATACGCCAGATAGCCCCAACCCTGCGCCCACGCTTATCGCGAGTAACATACGTGGTAGTCGATACTGATGGATAACAAAGTCGTCACTGGAAAAGGCGACCAAATGTTCGATGACTTGAGGAATAGAAAGTGACGCTGCACCGACAAACAAGCCCGCAGATGCCACTAATATGAGAACCCCTGATAACAAAACTATCTTAGTGTGATGGTGCATTAAGATCTCCTCGTCGCAATCAAAATAAAACAAGGTGTCCCAAGTAGGGCTGTAATAACACCAACGGGCGTTTCAGTCGGGAAAGCAATCGATCGTGACAACGCATCTGACCAAGACACTAATGCTGCACCTGCCATTGCGGAGATAGGAATCAGTAGATGGTAATTGTGCCCAACCATGGGCCGAACCAAATGAGGAACCAACAATCCTACAAAGCCAATGGGACCAGCGATAGCGACACTGGCACCCGCAAGCAACACGATAGCCAACCCACTCATGAGGCGAGTAAGCCGGATATTACTGCCCAACCCCACAGCCACTTCTTCACCAAGCGCCAATAAGTTGAGGTTACGAGCAAGGCTAACAGCCAACACCAAACCAATCACTGCTGGCGGCCAAAGCTGTTGCCACTGTCCCTCATCCACGCTAGACAATGAACCGGTAAGCCAATGCAGCACGCTATAAGCCATATCATCAGCTAGAATCAACGCTGCTCGAGTTAACCCAATCAATAAAGCAGTAATGGCGATACCCGCTAAAACCAAACGTAACGGATGAGAACGTTCGGAGAAGAAGCCACCGAGGAGCATCACAGCACCACCGCCTAGCAATGCACCAAGAACAGCATTAAGGATCGGGTTTAAATCACTCACCACAGGTATGCCTATCGCCGCTAAAGCCATAAAACAGGCTGCGCCAGCGTTAATACCTAAAATTGATGGAGACGCAAGTGGGTTACGTGTTAATCCCTGCATCAACAGTCCGGCGACGGCTAAGCTTGCACCAATCAATAACCCAGCGTGAGCCCTTGGAGCTCTTAGTGTCGCCAATATTTGATGAGTCATATTGCTCTCATCAAACGCAAACCAATAGTGAACTAAGTCACTCAATGTCAGGGAGAAATTCGACCAACCTAGCATAGAGGCCACGTAACCAGACATCGCCAAACACGATACTAAAGCCGTAAATAACGTGACTCGCCACGACACTAATACCGTAAGCCACGACACTATAAGCGAACGTCGCTTACCTCTAGAGAGCAACATCGAACTCATGAACGATCCAAGATCTGCTCTAGATTTTTCGCCATTTGTTCCGCGGCCAACATGCCTCGATTCAATGACCATAGTGCTGGTGACACTTCTACCACTTGTTGATTCTTCGCGGATGTTAAGACATTAAACAGTGGGTTTTTCTGCCAATCATCAACGATATTTGGATCTGAGTAAGCACCAAGGAGCAACCAATCTGGATTCGTTTTCAACAACAACTCAAAGCTGGTTGGTAAGTACGCCTTGTCTGTCGGCTCCACTATTGGGCTAGCAATACCTAATGTGGTGAGTACACCTCCGGCATAAGAAGCAGGGCTATGTAGCCACATTCCTTTTTCCGACACGACAGCAAATTGGACAGTTTGTTTAAGCGAGAAATGACTTTTAAATTCCACCATGGCTTGTTGATGTTGGTGAATTCTTTGTTCCATTGCCGATTGCTTATCGAGGGCGATACCAACCTTAAGCGCAGATTCCAAGTTCTCTTGATAAGTCTCTCCACGGCTTTTGAGCAGCAGAGTTGGTGCGATTCGCTGTAGATCTTGATAAACCGTACGATGACGCTCTGCATCGGCAATGATCAGGTCGGGCTTTAATACCGCAATGGCTTCTAGACTAGGCTGCGAACGCATACCAACCGATTTCCATGGTTGCACTAATTCACGCACCGCCGGAATCACTCGCGAAGCATCATTGTCATCGGCGACACCAACCGGAGACACTCCTACCGCAGCTAACGCATCGACAAATGAGAACTCCAACACCACAACGCGTTGCGGGGTAGTCGCTATCTCAAACTGACCTTGCTCGTCCTGAATGATCCTCGTTTTTGCTGAACTGGAGAATGAGAACAAGCTTAAAGCCAATAAAGCTAAGGTTATCGCTATCCTGCTGAATAAAAAATGCCTTTTGAATGACAGCAGTCCGTTCGGCAACAACCATTGATTCGAAAATAAAAGTCGAGAGCTGTTTTCCATATTTATTTTTCCTTAAACACTAGAACCGTGAAAGTCGCCAATAATATTGGCGACTTATATTCGTTATTATTTTTAATCAATTACCGATTAGAACTGATAGTTCAGATCCAAAGTGTATGAACGCCCTGGCGCTGGATAGCGGCCAACCGGACTGGTATCAATACCGCGGAAGTAGTAGTCCTCAGCAAACAAATTGTTCACTGCAACATTCATGCGTAACTTACTGTTTTCATCTTTATACAAGTCTGAGCCTAGGTTTAAGTTCCATACCATGTAAGCAGGTACTTTGCCTTTCGCACCCGTTGCATCTTCAGCACTGGTATTGGCATTGTCAGAATAAGACTCACTGAAATAGTAACCAGATAAGGTCGTATCTACCTTGCTAAAGGCGTAAGTCGCATCCCAGCTAAGTTGATGCTCCGATGTGTAAGGAAGTTGCTTACCTTTGTTTGCACCCTCTGCCTCTATCGTCGCATCCAAATAGTTATAACCCGCGCCTAAACTCAGAGCTTGCATAGCCTGCGGAACATAACGACCTGAAAGCTCAATACCTTGATGAAGCGTTTTACCAATATTGTCAAAGGTCTGCGTTCCGCTTTGCCATTGGAGTTGGTCTTCAAAATCAATGCGGTAGAGCGCGACATTAAAGCTAGTTGAATCTTGATTGTAACGAGCACCCAACTCGTAGTTCCATGCTAGCTCACTGCCCTCTTCACCCTTGCCTCGGATGTAAGCGATTTGTGGTGCGCGCAAAGATTTCTGCGCATTGGTGTACCCAACCCATTGCTCAGTTAAATGGTATGCCACGGTTAAGCCCGGCAACCACTCCGTCACTTTGTTGTCTGTACTCTGTGCTTTACCCTTATCATTAAAGGTCATATCAATCGATTCGTAACGAATACCTGGAGTAACCTTTAGCACGTCGTTAAACAGGCCTACTTCATTGCTGATGTAACCTGCGAATGCATCGGTATTCAAGTTCCAATCACGTGGCACTTTTGTTACTCCGCCAGCAATTGGCGTTTGCGTTAGCTTGTAATCGATATCTTCATTTACATAGCGAGCACCCACAATCAAGTTTTGCGTCACCGTATTACCGTCAAAGTACATCGCTAACTTAGGTTCCACACCATAAACAGCGAATTCACGTGGTGAGGTACGAATATCTGTTGATGGTAATGCTGGATCCGCCCAGTGACCGCCTGCGCTATTAAAGCCCCATTGGAAGAAACGCTCAGAGTGGTGACCAAATGTTAGCACTTCCAATTCTGCGCCATCCGCAATATTCAAATCATGCAAATACTTCAGGCTCCAACGCGTTGATGTGCCTTTGTATTCGTCATATGGTCGCTTCGATTGAGTACGATCTTGCTGGTAATCTTTTGGCGATAAAGCGCCCGGCATTTGGGTGTCGGCATCGTAACGCTGAACGAATGCTTGTAGCTCCTGGGTATCACTGAGTAACCATTGCAACTTCGCTTGGAAGTTTTTTACATCCGTATCTGAATGATCACGGAAGCTTTCACCTTTTAGGAAGTTACCTTCCACTTGAAGTGCCAGCGTATCGGTTAACCAACCACCGGTACGTAGGTAAAAGTCATTCAGTGGTGTATTACCATCTTCAAATACCGTAAAGCGATTACTGATTTCAGTTTGCCATTGGTGTGGAATAGGCTTAGTCACCAAGTTGATCACACCACCCACATTGTTTGGCCCGTACTGCACAGCAGCGCCACCACGTACGATATCAATTCGGTCAAGCATAGATAGCGTTGCTGGGAAAATAGATTGTCCGGTATGACCATAAGGCGCAAGAGTCAGTGGTACACCATCCATTAGAAATTGAGCATGACCACTGCGGCTCGCTTTCAAGCCGCGCACCGAGATGTTAGGCAATACACCCGTGCCCGTTTCGTCTTGAACCTTAATGCCCGGTACACTTTGAAATGCTGAATCAATAGAGAGTGCGCCAGTCTTTTTAATTTGTTCGTTAGTTAGAACGGTACGCGCTCCCGGATACTCTTTCACATCTTCTAATTCTGAATTACCGATCAAGCTGCCCGTCACGACAACCGTTTCCATGGTCGTCGTTTGCGGATCAGACGCAGCGAATGCACTCATGGAAGTCACTGAAGCGATGGCTGTTGCAAGTACGGTCAAGCGCAGTTTATGTTGCGCGTGGGGTTTACCATCCAAATTCTGGTTAGGCATGAAAATCTCCTAAGTAGGCAAATTAGGGTCAAAGGCTGTGCTTTTAAGTTATGCCAACGCTTTGACCCATTGGGCTAAACGACCTCAAAATGAGGCCAACTGTTCACTCACTCGTAGCGAACAAATCAATAGTTTTTTCAGTTGAAATAGCTTTTAATCACGTACTAGCTCTTAGAAACGTAATAACGCTTAGAAATAAACTAAATCTTCGAGCAGAACTTGCTTTTAGAACTGATAGCCGTAGCTGAGCATGAATTCAGCTGGCGCTCCGTAACCAATCTGGTTAGTACCCGACTTACCACTGGTTGCCCCGAGAATGTATTTCTCGCCAAGTACGTTATAAGCGTTCGCTTGAACTTTGTGACGACCCATGGTGTACGCAGCCATCAAATCAACAGTAGTGTAATCACCTAATGCGACGGCTTCATTGTTGCCTGCGTAGCGGTCGCCTACGTATTTCACACCACCGCCCAAACGCCAGTTTTCGTATAATTGGTAAGTACTCCAGAGTGAGAACAGATGATCGGATACATCATTCGGCTTTTTATCGGTATCTTTATCTTCTGCATCTAAGTAGCTATAACCAACTGAAATATCCCACAACTCAGTAATCTGACCGCGAGCTTCCAGTTCAATACCTTGGTGACGTGCTTCAATCTTATTGATAACGTCGCCATTAATATTGGTTTGTGGTTGTTCTTGATCAATTTGGAAAATAGCGGCATTGAGCATCAAAGCGTTATCGAGTAAGTAAGCTTTCGCACCCACTTCTTTTAGATCGGTATGGAAGAATTCAGCCAGTTTAGGGTTGATATAAATACCGGAGTAAGGCAATTGCCACGAACGAGCTAAGCTTGCGTATACCGACATATCGCTGTTGATACGATAGACCAAGCCACCACGGTAGCTCACTTTGTTATCATCTAGCTTCTCTTGGGCTTTCCCGGCTTTTTGCTGCTCAAGCTCCATAGAGTCATAGCGCACGTTACCTATCACCGATAGATCACCCAAGGTGTAAACGTCTTGAAGGTAAATACCCGTCGTCGTCGTTGTGTTATCACGGAAAGGCTTGAAACCCGGATCAGGCGTTACTCCTACGACGGGGTTATAGATGTGTTTCGGAGGTAAGGTTTTATCGCTTGCTAGCGTTAAATCGATATTGATCTGGTTATAATCCGCACCAATCATCATTTGGTTAGAATCGGTTTCCCACACTAACTCGGATTGCATCGTCGTTGTGGTTCGAGGGTCATAACCGAAATTGTTCACGGTTTGAGAGACTTTATCTCCCGTCACAGTACCTTGACGCGTGCCCTTTTGCTCAAGTTCGATATGATTGTATGCCGCTCGGTTTGTCCATACCCACTCGCTATTCAAGCGCCACTCATAATTAATGCCAACACGCAGGCTATCGGACTCTTGATAATCGTTAGTGCCACCGTAGAAAGAACTCTCAGAGACATCGACAGGTTTGCCATTTTTGGATGGAACACCACGATATGGCAGCAGCTCTTGGTGTGCATATTCGACATCTAAGTCAACGGTATGCCCTTCAGCTGGCAGCACTCGAATGGTTGGTGCGATAAAGAAATCATTCGAATCGACATGGTTAACATACGAATCAGCCTGTCGGTGTTCCAGGTTAATACGTCCATTGACCTTATCTGAAAAAGCCATTGAGCTATCCACCTGCCCTACAAATTGGCTGTTACTGCCAACACTGCCGTTCACATTGGTAAATGTGTCACCATTCGCTCGCTTGGTGACTAAGTTAATGATACCGCCGGCAGAGCCTCTACCATACAGAGCTCCTGCTGGGCCTTTTACCACTTCAACACGCTCAATATTGGATAGGCTTCGATACGACTGTAAAGTTCCATCATCACGCATGCCATCGCGATACATGTCATTCAGCGCATCAAAACCACGAATAACGAACTGATCTCGACTGCCTTCACCTAAGGTATTATTGACACCAGCAACACCATCAAGAGCATCCACTAAACGGACCGCACCACGGTCTTCCATCTCTGTTTTAGTGACCACTGATACGGCTTGTGGGACATCGAGCCATTCGACATCCGTTTTGGTACCCGATTGCGGCATGTGCTCCGCGTAGCCTTCGTACTGATGACCAATAACTTGCACGGTTTCATCCACCGTTACTTCTTCTGAAGCCATTGCATTCGACACGGTAGCCACTGTGGTTAATGCACCTCCAATTGCCAAGGCGAGAGGGGTGAAAGCCAATCTAACGTTCATATTCTAATTCCGGTTTAGTTTATAAATCACAATGGACGCGAATAAGAACAAATATCATTTATATTTGCAATATATATTTTACCGCCTACCCCTCCAGCACGATATGCAACATTGCTATTTACAAAATAATCAATAAAAACAAAATCATAAAAAGAACAAGCCTCTTAAGACATTGGATAATGTCGTATAAAAGTAGGTAAAAACGAGGTTCGACGGTTGGGAATACTCAGATTAAAGACTTTTCGATAGGGAGAAAGACAGCAAATAAATAAAGGTTTGAGCCAGGTAACGGATGGGATTAATACCCTTTAGTACGGCGTGCCCATTAACTGGTCATACCTCAAAATAATGTTCAATAATTCAAGACAACAACGGAAATGTGACTGGAGTTGATTGTATCTACAAAGAACCAAGCTCAGTAGCCTATGTTGACTGACAAGCTTGATTAGCAAAGAAACAATTCCATATTCTCATAATTTTGCGTTCTCGCAGAAACGGTAATTAAATTAACGAAGGTCTACCTGAATAGAGATGATGATTAGCGTGTAGTTTCATGTAAGGGACCCCGAACAAGAAACAAAAAAGCGAGCCACCAGGGCTCGCTTTCAAATCGTCTATATTTACTTAAACAGTTACTTAAATTACAGAAGCTCTACCGACTGTTGAGCAATCACGAACTCTTCGTTCGTTGGAATAACCATTGCTACTGCGTCTAACATCTTTGATTTAGCGATGATGCCTTCTGCACCAAAGCGAGCGGCTTCATTGCCTGCTACGTCTTCAACAAAACCAAGAATCTTAAGGTTGCTTAGGATCTCACGACGAATTGGTAGAGAGTTCTCACCGATACCACCAGTGAAGATGATGCCGTCTAAAGAGTCTAGCGTTGCAAGGTAAGAAGCAACGTATTTAGCAACGCGGTAAGTAAACACCTCGAAAGCAAGCTTAGCGCCTTCGTGGCCCTCTTCCATCGCTTCTAGAATGCCACGAGCATCGCTCGTTAGACCAGACACGCCAAGGAAGCCAGACTCCTTGTTTAGAGAGTTAAATACTTGCTCTTGTGACCAACCTTTCTTTAGTAGGTACTCGATGATACCAGGGTCTAGGTCACCACAACGTGTGCCCATCATAAGGCCAGAAAGCGGTGTGAAGCCCATTGACGTATCAACACTGTTACCGTCTTTGATAGCACATACAGATGCACCGTTACCTAGGTGAACAGAGATGAAGCTAGCTTGTTCAACTGGCTTGTTGACCATTTTCGCAGCTTCACGGCTAACGAAGTAGTGGCTCGTACCGTGGAAACCGTAACGACGAACACCGAAGTCTGTGTATAGTTCTTTTGCGATTGCACCCGTAAATGCACGTTGTGGCATTGTTTGGTGGAAAGCCGTATCAAATACAGCAAATTGAGGTAAAGAAGGGAAAGCTTCAATCGCAGCGCGGATACCAATAGCACCTGCAGGGTTATGAAGTGGAGCTAGGTCAGATAGGCTTTCAATCTCACTCGTTACTTCTTCAGTAATACGAACCGTTTGAGTGAACTTCTCGCCGCCGTGAACGATACGGTGCCCGATAGCCACTATATCAGCAGTGAAGCCTAGATCTTCCATCAACCCAACCAGTTTGCCAATGGCAATTTTGTGGTGGTTATCTTCACCTTGAATGGCAATTTCAGTTTTCTGACCTTGATACTTCCAGCTCATACGAGCATCTTCAAGACCAAAACACTCCCCTAAGCCACTCAATACGGCTTCACCAGAAACAGAATCAATAACAGCAAATTTTAGGGATGAACTACCCGAGTTAATAACCAGAACAAACGAATTAGACATTGGATATGGATCCTGTTTCAGTACGAATTGGATGAAGTGTTTACTTCAATTTTAGTTAAGCCCATTATTCAATAATTTTTGAATCTTTCAACTTTTGTTTTGCAAAAAGCACCAAATGAACACAATTAAGTTGATCTGAGTCATCAGTTTATTTATTTCGAGAGCGAAATTAAAAAATAGTTGAATATGACAGCTGGCCAATAAACCAAGTAAAGGACTGCTCACACTAGGGCGTGTTGACCTTTCGAGGTTAAATTTTGTTCGAGATAAAAGCGTTTTAATCGCGGCGAGGGGGAAGTAGCC
>NZ_JBFSUD010000063.1:0-26710 GCF_041467175.1 Vibrio sp. 10N.247.310.24 | reverse complement strand
ATGACACTCTCCAATTTCATGTTGGAAATGTGTCAACCATATTTAGGACGGTACATTGAACAAAAAAAGGGACGCTAATGGCGTCCCTTTTTTTATCTGTAACTTGCTTAGTACATCATCGGTAGTGTCATTAGACCTACAACTACCGCGATCATTACAAGTCCTTGTCTTTGCGAAGATGAAATCATAACACTACTCCTAAATTTGGTTGTCTCTCGCTATGTTTTAAAGAATAGCACTACTTATGGCTTTAGATCAAGAATTACTTTCGAAGCCTTTAAAAGTGATAGAAAACTATTGGGTTTTCTATCACTTTTGCTATGTTTTACTGTGTGTTTTGGGGAGCTCTTATTTTGTTCGTTATGATTTTTTTTTGTTCTCATTTGTTTTAAGTTGTTGTTTTGTAATGGTCATTTTGTGTAATTTATATTGTTAAAGGTTGTTAAACTGTATTAATGGGGCTTGGTGGTGTCTAGGTTTGTTTAATTAAGCTTTATAGGTTTTAGGTTTGATTTTTGTGATGGTTTTTTGACAGGAAGCTTAGCTAAACCTGACAAAGTGGTTTTTATAAAGGTAATTTACGCACTTTGTAAGTCTAGGTTTGTATAGTGTTGGAAAGTTCTATGTAAGTCTGCTTTTTGATTTTAAGTGTTTGTTTTTAATGTGTTTGTGTATTTTATTTTGAACTTTTAGTTATGTGGTATTTGCAATATATAGCGACATATTGTGGCGTTGGTAGGATAGAAGTGATTGGAATTTAAGTTTGGGTTCTCTAGCGTCAATTTATATGAGTTTTCCGAACAATGAGTCTATTTTAAAAGGAATAATCACTATCGCTGAGGGTATTGTGACGACTTCAATCTAAAGATGCTCTTTTTAGTGGAAGCGTAATCAAGATCCAATTTTGAAGGGCTGAGGCTTTACATCAACACCCGTGTGCCTAGACTGGCGACGATTAAAAGCAATAGGGCAAATGATATGTGGAGTTGGTTGGCGGTTTCCTTGTCTGGTATTGGAGCAATAACAGGAACGAAACATGGGCATATCGGTCAGGCTTTATTGTATAAGGTCTTTACCTTTGTATTATTGGCGACTATTGCTCTAACTCAATCTGTTGTCGTTGATTTTACCTATTGGGTAGTCGCTGGGTTAGCGATATCCGCGATCGCAGATGTGCTTCATACTGTTACTCAAAAACGTCTTCTGCATTTTGTGTGTTTCCTGTTGGCTCAACTTTGTTACAGCAAAGCATTTTGGTTACAGCTATCAGGAGAAATGGTCTGGTGGTTGTTCGCGCTGCTGTTAGCTGCATGTATCGTTGCTTTCTTCCTATTACTCCCTCGCTTAGACAAACTCGTTTTTCCAGTGGTTATCATGGGTATTGTGCTCATTCAGCTTGCTTGGGCCTCTGGTGAAGTCTGGTTACTTGAGCCTCAGCTATCACATGCTGTTGGTTTTGTTGGTTGCTGCGTGCTGCTGCTTTCCGCATTGGCGTACGCCCTAAATTTCTATCGCAGCCCAATCAAGGGCGCTTACTTTTGGGTAACGGGCAGTTATTTTCTTGCACACGCTCTCATCGTTGCTTCCCTCACCATTTAGGGTAGAGCTAGCTTAATTCTGAGCTACATCAAGGCAGCTTAGATGAAAATAGGTACTCTACGTCTACTTCATTAAACATGAGATAGAGTTATGACCACTGAAATCCACGCACACAACGTTTTAAACCTACTGAGTGAAAAGCCACTGACTCGTGAAGAATTGACGCAAGAGCTCGCTCAAACCTATGGCGCTGAAGCTCGCTTTCATACGTGTAAGCTGAACGGTCTGGATTTAGATGGATTGCTGAAATTTTTCCTGAAAATGGAAAAGGTCGTGATCATTGATGACAAGCTTTGCACTAATCGCGAACGTGTTTGTAATCACTGATCTTGAATGACCATCAGTTCTTGTCGCCAGTGAACTGTGATTAGCGAGTGGATGCGATATTCTTGGCTCCACTCCGACCATTTCTCCCTCGTTTGGCTCTCATAAATACACTTCCAATAACGTAAATTTCTAAGTTTGTTACTGTGTTCGAAAATCAATCTTGAGGCTGCTATACTCCGCGCACTTACGCTTTCGAGACAAACTTATGGAAATTTTATCTGCAGCGACCATGCTGTTTCTTATTATGGATCCGCTTGGCAACTTACCAATCGTGCTTTCTATCCTTAAGCATATTGATCCGAAGCGTCGCCGTATTGTTCTTGTTCGCGAACTAATGTTTGCGCTGATTATCCTGCTGCTGTTCTTGTTTGCTGGTCAAAGCATCATGAACTTCCTGCATGTGCAGCCTGAAACCTTGAGTATCTCTGGCGGTATTATTCTGTTTATCATCGCGATTAAGATGATTTTCCCAAGTGCGGGTAGTATTACTGGCCTCGCGGCGGGTGAAGAACCGTTTATTGTGCCGATGGCGATCCCTATGATTGCTGGCCCTTCAGTGATTGCGGCATTGATTCTTTTGTCGACACAGCATCCTGACAACATGTTAGAGCTTTCAGGCGCAGTGATGCTGGCTTGGGGCGCGACCTTCTTCATTCTTATGTTTAATGGCTTCTTCCTACGAGTACTAGGTGAGAGAGGCCTTAAAGCCATCGAACGCTTGATGGGCCTGTTGTTGGTTATGCTGTCGACGCAAATGTTCCTAGATGGTGTAAAGGGCTACATGGGCTAACATCAGTATCATCGCTGAATAAAAAAACGCCGCTCAAATGAGCGGCGCTTTTGTATCAACTGTTTCTGTCATGATGTTTTCTGTCGCTAAGCGTTTTATATCTGAGCTTAAGCTTTATTACATCATGTGTTTGCGTCGGATATCGAGTAGGGCAAAGACGCCGAAAATCAATATTGACCACTTCTCCCAACGTGACATTTCGATCTTATCGCCAAAAGCACCGATGAAAATCAGCATCTGCAGGCCGTGCATGAAGAATAAGAATGCTGTCATGATATAAAGCGCAATCGCAGCATTACCCGGGAATGGGTAGAAAATATTGGCTATTAAGATAAACCAAACAAAGGCGATGGCTGCTTTTGCTAGTGGAAGCAAGAACTTCATTCAATAACTCCTATTCTTTAGTGATTCGATTGAACAGTCGATAGCTCGACTGGCCAGTGGTCTTATCGCGATGTAATTCCCAGTTTTCTGGCATAGCTTCGAGTTTTAGCTCTTTCTCTGTCTCGACGTAAATGATGGCGTTGTCTGCAAGCCAACCGTTGCTCTCAAGCAGTTGTACTGTTTCTGCGAGTAAGCCTTTACGAAATGGAGGATCAAGAAAGACCATATCGTAAGGAGTGCCTGGTTTCTTAAGAAAAGAGATAGCATCAGTGTTGACTACATTGATGTTGTCTGCTTTGAGCTCTTTCGCGTTATCAGAAAGCTGTTTGGCCGCTTTTTGATTCATTTCGAGCAGTGTCACCATTTTTGCTTGGCGAGAAGCGGCTTCAAAACCTAGACCACCAGAACCGGCGAATACATCCAAGCAGGTCGAATGTGGGATATCTTGTGCCACCCAGTTAAAGAGTGTTTCTTTGACTCGGTCAATGGTTGGGCGTAATCCTTCTAAATCATGAACAGGCAGCTTTCTACCTCTCCATGAGCCACTAATAATTCGAACAAAGCCTCCGGATGGCTTTTTTTGTGATGTGTTTTGCTGGCGACGTCTTACCATAGATTTTTTGACCGCTAATAAAGTGATACTATACCGAGCCCAATTTAAGTGGGTTCGAGTATTAAATAAATTTACAATGACAAAGTGTATCAAGCTAAAAGCAAACTTATCACTGCTTTGTCATTTTTCTTTACTATTCGTTTGTACAAGCTTGTATTGTATAACAATAGCAAAGAGTCGACGTGTATTAAGTCAATACAGCTAATTAGTAGATCTAGGAAACTCCTCTGATGACGGAAAAAAAGAAGCGCGGATTATTATCGTGGCTTGGTTTTGGTGAAGAAGAACAAAGCCCAAAAACTCAGAATGAAGCGAACGTAGAAAACGTTGAAGATCAAACTGAAGTTGAATCACAAGTTGAGGCTGAACAGGTCGCACCTGAAGTTGAAGACGCTAAATCAACGGAACCTAAGTCTGTTGAATCTGAACTTGCGGAGTCAGAGCAAACGCTTGAAGAGGCTCAACAAGATCAGCAGCCTGTCGCAGCAGAAGCAGAAGCAGAAGCAGAAGCAGAAGCAGAAGCAGAACAGGAAGAAGTGATTGCTTCTCAATCTAAGGTTGAAGAAGTTCAAGAGAAGCCGACAGAAAGCTTCTTTGCACGACTTAAGCGTAGCCTAAGCCGTACTAAAGCAAACATTGGTGCTGGCTTCTTTGGTTTGTTCAAAGGCAAGCAAATCGATGAAGACCTGTTTGAAGAATTAGAAGAGCAACTTCTGATCGCCGACGTGGGTATGAATACCACCGTGAAGATCATTGAAAACCTAACAGAAAAAGCATCCCGTAATGACCTAAAAGACGGTGAAGCGCTTTATGGTCTGCTTAAAGAAGAGATGTCAGAAATCTTGAGCCAAGTGGAACAGCCACTGGTTGTTGATACCACTAAAACACCTTATGTTATCTTAATGGTGGGTGTGAATGGCGTGGGCAAAACAACCACTATCGGTAAGCTGGCGAAACAATTCCAAAGTGAAGGCAAGAAAGTGATGCTGGCGGCGGGTGATACCTTCCGTGCGGCAGCGGTTGAACAACTTCAGGTTTGGGGGCAGCGTAATGATGTTCCGGTTATCGCTCAGCACACTGGTGCCGATAGCGCGTCTGTTATCTACGATGCGATTGAAGCGGCGAAAGCGCGTGGTGTTGATGTTGTGATTGCAGATACTGCAGGCCGTTTGCAGAACAAGAGCAACTTGATGGAAGAGCTACGCAAGATTGTTCGTGTAATGAAGAAGATCGATGATTCTGCACCGCACGAAATCATGTTAACGCTAGATGCAGGTACCGGTCAGAATGCGATTAGCCAAGCGAAGTTGTTTAGTGACGTGGCACCAGTAACGGGCATTACGCTAACTAAGCTAGATGGTACGGCGAAAGGTGGCGTAATTTTCTCAATTGCTGACCAGTTCCAGATTCCAATCCGCTACATTGGCGTGGGTGAAGGCATTGACGACCTGCGTCCATTTGAGTCGAAAGACTTTATTGAAGCACTATTTAGCCGCGAAGAGTAACGCGTGTAGCAAAGTGGTTTATCCTTAACCTGCTACCGTTTTAAATTTGATATGAGTGATCGTAAGAGGAATTTTCGGTGATCAAATTTCAGCAAGTGAGCAAAGCCTATCGAGGCGGACGACAAGCGCTCCAAAAAGTGGACTTTCATCTCAAACGAGGAGAGATGGCATTTTTAGGCGGGCACTCTGGTGCTGGTAAAAGTACCTTGCTGAAGTTGATCTGCGCGATAGAGCGTCCAACTGACGGACGTGTTTGGTTTAACGATCACGATATTACTCGTATCCCAGCCAAAGACATTCCCTTTTTACGCCGTAACATCGGAATTGTCTTTCAAGATCACCGCCTACTTATGGATCGCTCGATCTTCGATAACGTCGCTCTGCCTATGCGTATAGAATCTATTTCTGAAAACGAAATTAAACGTCGAGTCAGCGCCGCGTTGGACAAAACCGGTTTATTAGATAAAGCCCGTTGTTTGCCAAGCCAGCTCTCTGGAGGTGAACAACAACGGGTCGGTATTGCTCGCGCTGTGGTTAACCGTCCAACTCTGCTTTTAGCGGATGAACCAACTGGTAATCTAGATCCTGAACTATCGAGTCGTGTATTACGCTTGTTTGAAGAGTTCAACCGTGCGGGTGTCACGATCATGCTAGCGACGCACGATATCGGGTTAGTGAACACTCGTCCTCAATATCGTCATCTGGAATTAAACCAAGGCTTTTTGAGTGAGGTTGAAGATTATGGCCGCGAATAAGCGCATTAAGAAACCTCAATCCAATCGAGCAGCAAACCGAGCTTCAAGCGACGGTTTCTTTGTTGTTCATTGGAAACAAGCCAAGTCATCGTTCTCGCAAATGTGGCAGCGTCCGTTGGGTAACTTGCTGACGCTTGCGGTGATTTCAATGGCTTTAGCTATGCCCGCTTGTTTGTACCTACTGGGCAAGAACGTTGGTGAAGTGGCGCAAGATGTCACCAGCCCGTCACAAATTAGTGCCTATGTAGAGGATGGTATCCCTGAGCCGAGAGTCATGGTGCTTAAGGATGAAATCGAAAGTTGGGACCAAGTCGATCTGGTTGAGTACATTTCTCCGCAGCAAGGTCTTGAAGATCTTAGCCAGTATTCTGGTTTTGAGGACGCCCTAACTATCCTAGATGATTATTCATTGCCAGGTGTGTTGGTGATTACGCCAAGCGTACACAGCGACACGTTAATTAAAGAACTGGCAGGCAAGGTTAAGAAGCAAGAGTTAGTCACCGATGTTCGTTTAGATGAAGATTGGTTAGCTCGACTGGATGCTATCAAAGCACTTGCGGCTGTCATCGTGATTACCTTAACTGTGTTGATGCTGGGCGCAGTATTTCTGATTATCGGCAACACATTACGATTTAATGTGTTGGCGCATAAAGAAGAGATTCAAACCATGAAGCTGATTGGTGCTACCGACAGCTACATTCTTCGACCATATTTGTATGCTGGAATGTGGTTTGGTGTTTTAGGTTCGATTAGCGCGTGGGTAATGACGGCATTGATTACCGTATTACTGAACAGTGCAGTGGATGACTTGGCTCAGCTGTACGATAGCCACTTCCGCTTAATTGGCCTGAGTTGGGATGAATCTTTATTGCTTTTGATCGTCGGAACCTTGCTTGGTAGTGTAGCTGCGAAGCTTTCTGCACAGCGTCATCTAAAAGAAATTGAACCAGTTTAGGTGAATAGAGTCATATTTATACGAAAAATAGGCAGTTCTTAACCAGTTTTTGCCTTGTATAGACGAATTGATTATGCATAATTACTTCCCCCTCCTTGAAACCTGTTCATTTTAGGTTCAAGATTGTCGGGTTTTAATAGATGTATTACTCCAGATCAGAGATTGATGAGGAACCGAATGGCAAACCAAGCGTATCAAATGGCTTTAGTCACACAAGATAGTTTAGATAGCTATATCCGCTCAGCGAACAGTTACCCAATGCTGACGCCTGACGAGGAACGTGGACTTGCAGAGCGATTACATTACAAAGGTGAGATCGACGCTGCGAAAGGCTTGATCCTTTCACACCTACGATTCGTGGTGCACGTTGCAAGAGGCTACTCTGGCTACGGGCTGCCAATGGCTGACCTTGTCCAAGAAGGTAACATCGGCTTGATGAAGGCTGTTAAGCGCTTTAATCCAGAAGTTGGTGTCCGTCTAGTCTCTTTTGCTGTTCATTGGATCAAAGCTGAGATTCATGAATACGTATTGCGTAACTGGCGTATCGTTAAGATCGCAACGACTAAAGCACAGCGTAAATTGTTCTTTAACCTTCGTAAGTCTAAAAAGCGTTTAGGTTGGTTCAATAACGGTGAAGTTGAGACGGTTGCGCGTGAACTGGGTGTTGAGCCTTCAGAAGTTCGAGAAATGGAATCTCGTTTAGCGGCACAAGACGCGACGTTTGAAGCGCCTATGGACGACGACGACGGTGGTTCTGCTTACACAGCTCCAGTTTATTACCTAGAAGATAAAGCGTCAGACGTTGCTGAGACGGTTGAAGCAGCTAACTGGGAATCTCATACTAATAATCGCTTAGGTCTCGCATTGAAGAGCTTAGACGAGCGTAGTCAACACATTGTTCGCTCACGTTGGTTAGACGACAACAAAGCAACACTGCAAGACTTAGCGGATACCTATAGCATTTCTGCAGAGCGTGTCCGCCAGTTAGAAAAGAATGCGATGAAGAAATTGAAGCAAGCAGTTGGCGACTTCTAATAGCATTTAATTTTTAATAGTATTTGGTTTCTCATAGTAGCAAGCAAATAGCTTAATTTTGAAAAGGCCGAGATCGAGAGATCTCGGCCTTTTTGTTTTGGATCGATTTCTCAACTTTTGCGATCGAAATTTGCAAAATGATTTTGTGGATAACTCTGTGAGGAATTTATTCGTCAGCTGTCTAAAAGCAGGGTGTAGTAAGGCTTTGACAGGGTTTTTTGAGTGGGGATATGTTTCAGTTAACCCACAGTTAGATCAGGATCATTACTACATGTTGTGGATCTATTTTTAAAAAGGCACTTTATTCACGCAATTCACAGATTTATCCACAAATGGTGTAAAAGTGATCGCTGGTGGATAACCTTATTAAGTGGGTGTGATTGTTAGCCTTGGGATAGGTTACAATGGCAGCAAAGTAAATCAGTATAAAAAGAGAAAGTCATGGACCAGTTTAAACATATCGACGTTAAAGGCGCTCAAGCCCTTATTGAACAAAGTGAAGCTCGACTTGTCGATATACGAGATCCGCAATCTTTTGCGGTAGCCCATTCAGAAACCGCCTACCACCTGACTAACGATACAATGGTGTCGTTTATGGATGAGGTTGAGTTTGAACAGCCTATCTTAGTGATGTGTTACCACGGTATTAGTAGCCAAGGCGCGGCACAATATTTAGTGAACCAAGGCTTTGAAGAGGTATATAGTGTTGATGGCGGTTTCGAAGCTTGGCATCGTGCTGAACTTCCGGTGATTGCGGGTTAATAGCTTTATCACTTAAACGCTTCAAGCATCTCCATAGTATGAATAGGAAGTAACAATGATTAGATTGATGGTGTTAGACAACCCACGTCTTGCTCAAGCATTTATTGATTATATGGCCTCTCGTCAGATCCCTATTCAGATGTCTTCAGAGGGAGAAGGGCGTTTTGCTTTGTGGCTTCTTGATGGTCAATTTCAGGTTGAAACCGAAGCTGAGCTGAATCGTTTTCTTGCTGAACCCAATCATAAACGCTATCAAGCGGCGTCTTGGGATATGGCTGAGTCTAGAAAGAGTCATTTCCATTACCACACACCAAGCTTTTTGGGCATGATCAAAGCAAAAGCAGGTCCTGTGACACTGAGCCTAATGTTGGTGTGTGTGGTGATTTTTGCGCTGCAACAGATTGGTTTTGGCCAAGCTATTTTCAATGCCCTGCATTTCCCAGCGGTTGATGGACAGCAATGGCAGCTGTGGCGTTGGTTGAGCCATGCTGTTCTGCATTTCTCTGTTATGCACATCGCATTCAATATTTTGTGGTGGTGGCAGCTAGGTGGGGATATTGAGAAGAAACTAGGCAGCCTCAAGCTACTTCAGATCTTTGCTGTCTCTTCTGCGCTTTCAGGTGCTGGTCAGTATTGGGTTGAAGGGGCGAACTTCGGTGGTTTGTCTGGTGTTGTGTATGCTTTGGTTGGTTACTTATGGGTTGTCGGTGCGAAGGCGCCACAACTTGGTTTAGGTATCCCAAGACAGATTGTCGGCTTTATGTTGGTGTGGTTAGTGCTTGGGTACATGCAGCCATTTATGGCGATCGCCAATACAGCGCATTTAGCTGGCCTAGCCGCTGGTGTCATTATTGGCTTTATCGATGCGATGAAAGCACCGAGCTCGGCAAGAAGCTAACTCATTTTTTCTAGTGAGTAGCCAAACGATAGAGACAAAAAAGCGGCCAGATGAGCCGCTTTTTTATTGGGATTCGTTTTTACATCGTTACTGGTAAAGATATTTGGTAAACAATAAGTCAGCAATGAGAGTTTTACCTGTTTCAGGAAGTAAAATCTTATTGAGGTGCTCAACTAAGGACTTTCTCAAATCTTCACGACCGGATAGAGACTTAATTGTCTCTTCATTTTGCTTGCCGAGTAATTCAATCACCGCATCACGAATCAATGGCTGATGATGCTCAATGGCTTCTAAGTCATTACTATTTGCGACCATTATGTCGAGACGGACCTGAATATAGCCCAGTTTTTTACCTTTAGTGTAAAAATTGGTGGTGAGATCGGGCTCTAGCGTGAAGTAGGCTAGTTTGGGTGTCGATTCTTCTTCAGCGAAACTTGATGCTGAAAACAGTAGATTAATCGCAATAAATAGTTGGGCTACATAACGTTTGTGCATATTTGAGACTTTTCTTTAGTTTATTCGCGATATTCGAAACGCATTAGTCTTGTTACAATGAGCGGTCTAAATCTAAATACGTTTACAATTCGAAGGACGCTTTAATTTTATTCGAAAGTTGAAGCTTTATTGTACGTGTAAAGTCACCTATTGAATACTAGTATGAATCAGTCAATATCATTGTATCTAAATTCATTAATGAATGTAGATTGGCAAAGCACAGAAAAATTTAATTTTCCTAATGAAACCACCAAAGAGTGGCTTATGGAACAAGGATCGCTTTCCCGTAAGTTGGGCAAGTGCTGCAAGCACCTGTCTGTTGAGTTGCTTCATAATCAAGTTGTGGAACGATCAATTCTGCAACAGGACGAAGAACGCCTTTTATCATCACATGATTGCTTACTGCGTAAAGTGATTTTAAAGGGTGATGATGAGCCGTGGGTGTTAGGTCGAACCTTAATACCTCGAATTACCCTAGAAGATCATCAGCATTCTGACCTTTCTCAACAAGGGGATGTCCCGCTTGGGTTAACGGTTTTCAGTGCTGAGAACGTGGAGCGAGATGCGCTTCAAGTCGGTTGGGTTATCGCTGGCGATGAGCGATTACTCGCGCGTCGTTCTCGATTATGGATGAATCATAAACCGATGCTTGTGGCCGAACTTTTTTTACCAACATCCCCCATTTACTCTAAGGAGAGTGTGTAAATGCTTGCCACCAAAGCGAAGGCGTACTGGCAATTGACGCGAATGAATCGCCCGATTGGTACTCTGTTACTCCTTTGGCCGACCTTGTGGTCGCTGATTATTGCTGCGAAAGGCATGCCTGATTTTGATGTCTTGGTTGTTTTCATACTCGGTGTGGTGTTAATGCGATCGGCTGGCTGTGTGATTAATGATTTTGCTGACCGTAAAGTTGATGGTCATGTCAAACGCACCAAGCAACGTCCATTACCTTCAGGTTTGGTTTCCAGCAAGGAAGCCATTGTGCTCTTTCTAGTGTTAGCTGTGGTTTCTTTTTTGTTGGTACTCACCATGAACCCGCTGACTATTAAGCTCTCTTTTATTGGGGTTGGTCTCGCGTTCATTTATCCTTTCATGAAGCGTTTTACACACCTTCCACAGTTGTTTCTCGGATTGGCTTTCAGTTGGGCAATACCAATGGCTTGGGCGGCGCAAACCAATGAACTGCCAAGCATTGTGTGGTTTATCTTCGTGATTAATGCGTTGTGGACGATAGCCTACGACACGCAATATGCGATGGTTGACCGAGATGATGACTTGAAGATTGGCATCAAGTCGACGGCTATTCTGTTTGGTCGTTTTGATAAGCTTATGGTTGGTGCGCTGCAGTTAGTTACACTGGCGATGTTGATTGCATTGGGCATGCACTACCAACTCGGTGATACTTTCTACTGGGCACTGTTAGTTTCGGGAAGCTTGTTCGTGTATCAACAGCATCTGATGCGTCACCGCGATCGAGACCTTTGCTTCCAAGCCTTCTTGAACAATAACTATGTTGGAATGGCGGTGACTGTAGGCTTGTTCATTACCTTCTGGTAAGCATCAACTTTACAAGTAAACGAGCGCTAAAGAAAAAGGCACCCATTGGGTGCCTTTTTTGATCGTGTTCAGTCTAGTGATTAAAGTGAATGCTAACCAAGAGATTATTCTGCTTGGTGGATACTCTCTTGAATCGTCAAACGTACTTCAGGGTAAAGCATTGAGTAGAGAAGTTTAGCGAATTGCTGAGTCTTTTCTAAATCACAGTTACCATCGTTATCCAGATATTGCTGCTGTTTCAGAGTTGCGAACATCGACGCAAACACGCCTTTATCGAAGAACTCCGGTGCGTTGATACCTTGTAGGCGACCCAGTCGCTGTGCGATGTCTTGGCTCTTCTGCTCAAGGTCTGACTTATCTAGATCAGGATTCTCTGCCAATAGGTTCAGAGCAATTGAGTAGCGCTGGAGCGTTTCTGAAATCGTACGGCCTAGTAGCATCAGTGCTTGGCTGTTTGACTGGTTGATCGTTACTTGGTTGTTCGACACAACAAGCATGCCTTGACCGACTAGCTCATCAATGATGTTCGCAACCACGCTTTCAAGCTGATCTTCGTCGTAGCTTAAAAATAACTCTTTCTTTAAGAATGGGTAGATAGCTGCAACATTTTCTTGAATAGCGTCGATTGATAAACCGTGCTGACGAATGGTCATCTGAGCGATCAATGATGGCAATGCAAACAAGTGAATGATGTTATTACGATAGTAGGTCATCAGAATCGATTGGTGACGATCAAGCGAAATGATGTCGCCCATAGTGTCTGATTCAATTAAGAACTTGTTCAATGACTCTGCGTGTTTTACTAAGTCTTCAGCGCTGTCTTTAGGCACTGTGAATGTACCTGAATAAGGCACATTCTTAAGTAAAGACAGGTAGCAGTTGATCTGAGAAATCAAAGAGTCACGAGACAATGCGCGCTGTCTTGAAGCCAATAGTGCCGTTGCACAAAGAGTCAGGGCATTGGTCGCTGCCGCATCGTTAATGTGCGTCATCATTTTGGTTGCCAAGTCATTAACCACCGGGTTCATCCATTGTGGTTTGCTGGTTCCCATTGGGTCGATATCTTTAGTCCACTCAGGAGCATGTTCGTTCAGATATTGGTTAAGCTGAATTGGCTCACCGAAGTTCACGTAGCCTTTACCAAAGTTACGCAGCTTACGAATTGTACGAATCACTAGACTCGCGTTTTCTTTCTCTTTACGCTTACCACGAAGTTCTTTCGCGTAGGTCGCGACTTCCATTACGTGCTCATAGCCGATGTATACAGGAACCAAAGTCACCGGACGGTTCATGCCGCGCAGCATGGCTTGGATTGTCATCGCTAGCATGCCGGTTTTCGCCTGCAATAGACGACCTGTACGAGAGCGACCACCTTCACTGAAGTATTCTACCGAGTAACCTTTAGCGAATAATTCCGCTAGGTATTCGCGGAAAATAGTCGAGTACAACTTGTTGCCTTTGAAGCTACGACGAATAAAGAACGCACCGCCGTGACGGAAAATAGGACCGGCAGGGAAGAAGTTCAGGTTGATACCTGCTGCGATGTGCGGAGGCACCATGCCTTCATGATAAAGCACATAAGAAAGCAGTAAGTAATCCATGTGACTACGATGACAAGGTACATAAACGATCTCGTGACCATCTTGAGCCAGCTTACGAACGGTTGAAGCGTTGCTAATATGCAGGCCTTGGTACAACTTATTCCACAACCAACCAAGAATCTTCTCACCGCGTTTAATCAGCGAGTAAGAGAAGTTAGCTGCGATCTCATCCATGATGTCTTGAGCTTCTTTGCTCGCTTTCTCTATGGAAATATTTTTTGATTCAGCTTCATCTTCTATCGCCTTTTTGATTGCTTCTGACTTTAGCAGGCGGTCGAACAGAGCTTGGCGGCTTGGTAGGTTTGGACCCGATGCTGCAAGCTTTTGACGAGAGAAGTGAATGCGTGCCACGCGCGCCAGTTTATGCGCGATGGTGCTGTCGGTACCGTGTGAGTTAGCCATGTATCGTAGAGATACCACTGGGCTAAAGCGAACCAGACAGTCACGACCTGCTAGCAATACAGCTTTCGATTTCTCTAAGCCGTTCATTGCTTGTAGGTAAGGCTTCTGGTTATTCTCTTTACCAGGTTT
The DNA here is from genome assembly GCF_041467175.1 of Vibrio sp. 10N.247.310.24. NCBI lineage: Bacteria > Pseudomonadati > Pseudomonadota > Gammaproteobacteria > Vibrionales > Vibrionaceae > Vibrio > Vibrio sp. 10N.247.310.24. Next base: position 12,900 of record NZ_JBFSUD010000063.1, on the reverse strand, counting down.
ACGACCCCACAATACGGTGGCAGGGATAACTTGAACGTCGAGCTCAGAGTCTTCAGCATGCAGTGAAAGCAGTTCAGAGAAGACTTCAATTGATGAGCTTGGTACATAATCATCGTCTTGCAGTAGAGTTTTGCGAGAAGAGATAAAAACGTAGCGTTGCAGTGATTTGCCATTGATTTCAAGTTTGCTCAACGGATCAGGCAACCCTAGTTCAAGTGCATGTTTTTGCAATGTAAGAATGTCTACACTTGAGCGAAACGGTAAGGCGTATACAATCGGTTTGCTCAAATCAATGTTCAAATCCTCTACAGGGTTTGAAGGGATTGATGTGCTCTTTACCAATAGGGATAAAGGTAGCTTCATTAATGAACGTGAAAAAGATTGTCCAGAAGACATATAGGTTCACTGCCTCAATAGTTATTTCAATGTGCTCAAGCGTATCTCTATTTCTATAATGAGAGGATAAATCCTATGAGTGAAATAGGGATAAGCCTAGGCGTAAATTTAATCGATGCAAGAATACCAGAAACTGGTCTAACCTTTTAATGGAAATAGTCATATTGCCGTTAAGTTTGTGGAAAATCATTCATCGACTGATTGAGTATAGAGTTAAAAATGACCAAAAAATCAAACACCGGATTCAAACGTATCGTCAAAGCGGCGGGCTTTTCATGGCAAGGTATCACGAGCTCGTTTAAAAACGAGGCTGCATTTCGACAAGAAGTCTTCATGGCCGCAGTGCTTATTCCGTTGGCGTTCTACTTAGATGTAAACCAAGTTGAGCGAATCTTGATGATTTCAGCCGTCGTGTTGGTGATGGTTGTCGAGTTGATCAATACCGCGATTGAAGCGGTCGTTGACCGAATCGGTAGCGAACATCATGAGCTTTCTGGGATGGCGAAAGATGTTGGCTCAGCTGCCGTTTTTATCTGTTTAGTATTAGCTGGTTACGTGTGGTTAGAGATCTTGTTTTTGTAATTTGCTAAAAATGAACTAAAAACAACCAATTGCTTTGCTTTTGTTCAGTTACTGGATATACTCACAGTCAACTGTATAAAAAGACAGGTGAATCATGAAGCCGTTAACGCCCCGCCAGCAACAAGTTTTTGACCTTATCAAAAGTAAGATCGAGGATTGCGGTATGCCACCGACTCGTGCAGAAATCGCACGTGAACTTGGCTTCCGCTCTGCAAATGCTGCAGAAGAACATTTGAAAGCTCTTGCTCGTAAAGAAGCGATTGAGATTATCCCGGGTGCGTCTCGCGGTATTCGTATTTTGCTTGAAGATGCAGCGAACGAAGAGCAAGGTTTACCATTAATCGGTCAGGTTGCCGCTGGCGAGCCTATTTTGGCTCAAGAGCATGTAGAAATGCACTACCAAGTTGACCCAGGTATGTTTAAGCCACAAGCTGACTTCTTACTTCGCGTAAATGGCGAAAGTATGAAAGACATCGGTATTATGGATGGCGATTTACTGGCCGTGCATAAAACACAAGACGTGCGTGATGGACAAGTTGTCGTGGCTCGTGTCGACGATGACGTAACGGTAAAACGCCTAGAGCGCAAAGGTTCTACCGTTCTGTTACATGCTGAAAATGAAGAGTTTTCTCCAATTCACGTGGACTTAGAATCCCAACACTTGTCTATTGAAGGACTTGCGGTTGGTATTATTCGTAACACGGACTGGATGTAGTCAGTGCAAACAGCTTATTGATATTTACTCTCAATAACTTGTTATTGTAATTGATATTCATTATCATCTTCTTTGTCGAGATACAAGGAAGATGATGATGCCAAACCCAACCAAACCTCAAATGAAGCCGCTTATTCGTAAGTCGCACACCTATGATCAAAAGGCTTCTTCTGATCTCGGGTCAGCACATCAAGAATTCCAAGTACCGACCAATCTTGTTCAACACCTTTGGTTTCGCAGCCGCGAAAGTCTAGCCGATGACGGTCTTGTTTATGACCCTATTGCAGCACAAGCCTGCAAGCGTTGCCAACTCGCACCTGAATGCCTTACCGGCGAACTCGACCAACAACAACTCCTTTACGCGACACTGACTCAACTTTGTGACTCTCAAGTTCAACAGTTTTTATCTCATAACCCAGATGCTTGGATTATTAACGTAGGAGCAGGGCTTGATACCCGTTTCTACCGTTTAGATAACGGCCGCTGTCATTGGGTTGAGCTAGATGTAACCGAGAACCTAGTTTGGCGACAACGCCTGTTCCACAAGAATGAACGCTATCGTCTAGAGTGTGGCTCGGTGGATGACCTGACTTGGTTGGATGAACTTAATATTCCAGAACAAGCTTCGGTGATGGTGGTGTGTGAACATGCTCTGTTGGATTGCAATGAACAACAGACGGCGAACTTTATTCAATCTTTGAGCCGTTATTTTACCCACGCACATGCGTGTTTAGTGTTAGCTGGAGATAAAAGCTCTAGTGCACTGGGGCAAAAGCTCGGTTCTGGAAAATACGCACATGGCTTATCTTCTCCGATAGACAGCGTCCTTAATTGGCTGCCATGGGCTCAGTGGGTAAAAGCGTTTTCTCCACTTGACCAGCAGTGTAATCGTTGGAAATTGTGGCAGCGACTTCTTTGTAAAATCTCTCAGGTCAAAAAGCGTTTAACGCCGCAGTTAGTGCTTGTTAAGTGGTAGTGCTAGCGGTTCTGTTGGCAGGTATCTGAATACTTGCCTCGTTATAGCTATTCGTTATCGATAAAAGGCAAGCGCCTCCCCACACCATAGTGAAAGCCCACTCACTAGGTTAAACTATCGCCTCTAATCTAAGAGGTGATCGTGAAGTTATTTAATCCCCAAACTATTTTTCAAACGTTATCCAATCAGGCGATGCACAAAAAAGTGCTGTTACTCGCGATCCCGATGGTTCTTTCTAATATTACGGTTCCACTGTTGGGCTTAGTCGATGCTGCGGTTATCGGTCACTTAGAGCATTCTTGGTATTTAGGTGGTGTGGCGCTGGGTGGCACAATGATCAGCGTGACCTTTTGGCTGCTCGGTTTCTTACGAATGTCGACGACGGGACTGGCCGCGCAATCTTATGGGGCTAACGATGGCAAGCAACTTGGTTTAGTCTTTGTGCAAGGCGTGACCATGGCACTAGGGTTTGCTGGTTTCTTCTTGCTATTGCATAGCTTTGTTGCTGATGCGGTTTTCTCTCTGAGTAGTGCCAGTGACCAAGTGAAACACTATGGTCAGCAATATTTCTCTATCCGAGCATGGAGTGCGCCTGCTGCGTTGACTAACTTTGTGCTGTTAGGTTGGTTACTCGGAACCCAAAATGCCAAAGCACCCATGTGGATGGTGATCATTACTAATATCACCAACATCGTTTTAGATATCGTATTTGTGATTGGCCTCGGCTGGCAAGTGGAAGGCGCAGCATTGGCATCGGTAATTGCGGACTATGCGGGTTTAACATTTGGCCTGATTTGTGTTTACCGAATCTGGGTGAAGAAGCAGTTACCATCGCCATGGGAGCTGCTTAAGAAAACCAGCCAAGGTTTGAGTCGTTTCGTAAAACTGAATCGCGATATCTTCCTTCGTTCACTATGCCTACAAGCGACTTTCACTTTCATGACCTTCCAAGGTGCAAGCTTTGGTGATGATGTTGTTGCGGCCAATGCAGTGTTGATGAGTTTCTTGATGATCATCTCTTATGGGATGGATGGTTTAGCTTACGCAATGGAAGCGATGGTCGGTAAAGCGATAGGCGCGAAAGATAAAGATGAATTAAATCAGTCGTTGATTGGTACCTTTTTCTGGAGCTTCAATATTTGTTTGGTTCTAACCATAGTGTTCGCGATCGCTGGGTCTAATCTAATTAATATGATCACCACCATCCCAGATGTAAAAAGCCAAGCTGAGGTGTATCTGCCTTGGTTGATCGCAATGCCACTGGTTTCAATGTGGTGCTTCTTGCTGGACGGTATCTTCGTGGGCGCAACCAAAGGCAAAGATATGCGTAACAGTATGTTTGTTGCGACCTGCAGTTTCTTCGTAATTTTCTACTTAGCATCAGGTTTTGATAACCATGCGCTGTGGCTAGCAATGTTGAGCTTTATGGCGATGCGTGGGATTGGTCTTGGTGTTTTATTTGTTTCTCAGTGGAAGAAAGGAGAGTTTCTCGCTTAGCTTGCATAGCTTAGTTCAGGGAACAAAAAATAAAAACAGCAAGCTCATGGCTTGCTGTTTATGTATTTGGCCTACAGGTGGTCAAATAGTCCTGTTGGTTCTTTGTTTAGAACAAACGGTTAAGTCCGTTAAGCGCTGCGACGCGATACGCCTCGGCCATCGTCGGATAGTTAAAAGTAGTATTCACAAAGTATTCGATGGTGTTGGCTTCACCTTTTTGTTCCATGATCGCCTGACCAATGTGAATGATTTCAGCGGCACGTTCACCAAACACGTGGATACCTAAAATCTCTTTAGTTTCACGATGGAAAAGTATCTTCAAGCTACCAATATCTTTACCTGCAATTTGAGCGCGAGCTAAGTGCTTGAATGAAGAACGTCCCACTTCATACGGTACTTTAGCTGCAGTAAGCTCTTGCTCGGTTTTACCGACAGAGCTGATCTCAGGAATGGTGTAGATACCTGTTGGGATGTCTTCGATAAGGTGTCGTTCTGCTTCACCTTTCACCACGGCTTGGGCCACAAATCGACCTTGGTCATAAGCAGCACTTGCTAGGCTAGGATACCCAATCACATCACCGACAGCGTAAACATGTTCAACACTGGTTTGGTAGTTGCTGTTGACTGATACTTGTCCACGAGAGTCCGCTTCTAAGCCAACCGCACCAAGGTTCAGTTTATCAGTATTACCCGTTCGACCATTGGCATACAGTAGGCAATCGGCACGCATTTTTTTACCTGACTCTAGATGAATGATTACACCATCATCTGTTCCTTCAATTTTCTCAAAGGTCTCATCGTTACGAATAACAACACCACTGTTCCAGAAGTGGTAAGAAAGTGCATCTGAAGTTTCGTTATCTAAGAAGGACAACAGGCGATCGCGAGTATTAATGAGATCGGTTTTAACGCCTAAACCGCGAAATATAGAGGCATATTCACAGCCGATAACACCAGCACCATAGATGATGATGTGTTGTGGGTCGTGTTTCAGAGAAAGAATCGAATCACTGTCGTAGACACGTTCATGCATGAAGTCGACGTTGTCTGGCTGATAAGGACGAGAACCTGTCGCGATAACAAATTTGTCTGCGCTGTAGTGTTCTTCAGTACCGTCGCTTTGCATTACGGAGATCGTGTGGGTATCGATAAAACGTGCAGTACCGAAGACTAACGTGCATTGGTTGCGATCGTAGAAACCTTGGCGCAAGCGAGTCTGTTTGTCGATGACCGATTTAGCATGCCCCAGAATATTGGAAAATGTTGAGTGGATACTTTTATTGTTCTGACAAAACAGAGGGTTACTGTTGAATTCAATAATACGACTAACGGCATGACGCAGTGCTTTGGAAGGAATGGTCCCCCAGTGGGTACAACCACCACCAACGCTGCTCTCTTTTTCAATGATAGCAACGTTCAACCCGGCTTTGGTTAATCCCATCGCTGCCCCTTCTCCTCCGGGGCCACTACCAATTACGATTACATCAAAGTGGTTGGAGTGCGACATAGATATCTTCCTTGTTATATTTGATTAACATTGCTTTAGCGAGATTTTAACTGATTCTGTTCTTGGGTACATGAAAAGGGCATCAGAGAGTCGGTGAGATCACGTCATGCTACTGAAAAAATAATATTTGGTATGTCGTATGTCTCCAAATGACGGTGCGGATATTGAAATGTTTTCTTTGAACGTATTTACTTCGATACGTGAACAAAGAGGTGTGTTTAGTGTCTTATATAACCAGAGTGCCTTATATAAGTAAGTGATTCGCGTTATATTGAATAGAGTATTAGACATGCCTGTTTAGGCTGTAAAAGAAGATGTTGATAAAGTATGAAACCAATGGGCATTCGCGCACAGCAAAAAGAAAAGACTCGTCGTAGCTTAATCGATGCGGCATTCAGCCAACTCAGTGCCGATCGTAGTTTTTCTAATCTAAGCTTGAGAGAAGTCGCTCGTGAGGCTGGAATAGCTCCGACTTCCTTTTATCGCCATTTCAAAGACATGGATGAGCTTGGCTTAACCATGGTCGATGAAGGTGGCTTATTGTTGCGTCAGTTGATGCGTCAAGCTAGGCAACGCATAGTAAAAGAAGGCAGCGTGATTCGCACATCGGTTGAAACCTTTATGGAATTCATTGAAAGCAGCCCAAACGTATTCAGACTGTTATTGCGGGAGCGCTCAGGAACTTCATTTGAGTTTCGTGCAGCGGTAGCTCGTGAGATACAGCATTTCTCTGCTGAGTTAACCGAATATTTGATCACAACAGGAATGACAAGAGACGAAGCTTTTACTCAAGCGGAAGCCTCCGTCATCTTGGTTTTTAACTCAGGGGCAGAAGCATTAGATTTAGATCGACGTCAGCGAGATGAATTGGCTGAGCGTTTGATCATGCAATTGCGAATGATGGCCAAAGGAGCTTTTTGGTATCGTAAAGAACGTGAACGTAACCGATTAAAAGGCGGGATTGAATAATGTCGAATGAAAATAATACTGTAAACCGTGGTTCTGAAAGAAAGACACTCGTACTTGCTGTTGTAGCAGGTGTGTGTGGTGATGCACTGTTATCTTGGGTAACAATGAGCGAAGTGGGCTTTTCTATCTTCCCACTGATTGCTTTAGTTTTGGCTGTACAAGCGCTTTACCAAGAATACCTAACTAATCCCGTATCTGAAGATATTCCGTTAGTGGGTTTAGCTTGTTTCTTTGTAGGTGCATTTGGCCACTCGGCTTTTGTGAAAGCACAACACCCTGATGCCGGGTCAAACTTCTTTGCGATTATCGTCGCGATGCTACTGCTCGCTTGGGTAGGTAAGAAGCTAGGCTTTATCGGTAAAACCGCTTAAACCAATCTATAAATAAAAAAACGAGCCAATTGGCTCGTTTTTTGTATTTGCTGCTTAGCTTAGCTTTGACCTCGACCTAGAGAGCGAGGCTTATGCTTTACGCTCTAGGAATACACCTGCTTCCATATGGTGCGTGTAAGGGAACTGGTCAAATAGAGCAAAACGGGTGATGTCGTGTGTTTCGCTTAGAATGTCTAGGTTCTCTTTCAATGTCTCAGGGTTACAAGAGATGTACATGATACGCTCGTAGCCTTGAACCATCTTACAAGTATCGACATCCATACCTGAACGCGGTGGATCAACAAAGATAGTGTTGCAGTTGTAGCTCTTAAGATCGATGTTCGCTTGCTGTAGACGACGGAATTCACGCTTGCCTTCCATTGCTACGGTAAAATCTTCCGCAGACATGCGGATGATCTGAACATTTTCAATCTTGTTGGCTGCGATGTTGTATTGCGCAGATTCTACTGACGGCTTCGCCAGTTCTGTTGCCAGTACACGTTCGAAGTTCTGTGCCAGTGCTAGTGAGAAGTTACCGTTACCACAGTAAAGTTCAAGTAAGTCGCCTTTGCTGTCTTGAGTACAGTCGACTGCCCACTCCAACATTTTCTCTGCTACTTTGCCGTTTGGTTGAGTAAAGCTGTTCTCAACTTGCTGGTAGATGTAGCTATCACCATTCACATCTAGCTTTTCAATGACGTAGTCGCGATCCAGTACGATTTTCATTTTACGCGCACGGCCAATCAGATTTAGGTTAAAACCTTCATCGTTCAATTGTTGTTTTAGCGCTTTAGCTTCTTGAATCCACTGCTCACCTAATTGGCGGTGGTAAAGCAGTGACACCAAAATCTCGCCGCTTAAAGTCGAAAGGAAGTCTACTTGGAATAGTTTGTGGCGCAGAGAGTGGTTGTCCTTCATTGCATCCGTTAATAGAGGCATTAGGTCGTTAATCAGGCGGCTAGCCGCAGGGAACTGGTCGACACGGTATTTTTCTTTAGTTTCTTGATTGAACATGACGTAATACATATCGTCACCTTCATGCCACACGCGGAACTCTGCACGCATACGGTAGTGTTGTTCTGGAGATTCATACACTTCCAGCTCAGGCACATTATATTCTGAGAACATTTCAGTAAGACGCTCAGTCTTTTCTGCCAGTTGTTCTTGGTAGCGTTGCGGGTTTACTTCTAAATTCGCCATTGTTATGCCTTTTGCTATCGTGCTTTTAAATCAAGAGCGCAGATTTTATTCAATCACAGGCGCTTGTCCAGTGTTGAGAGCCATTCAGTCTAAATAGACGACGAAAACTATAGCTTATAACTATCTTAGACTAGACAAATGATTCATAGGTCAATACTATTTCCGGCAAGCTGGTGCCATGTGGATGTATAGATGGCTGAAGAGGGAATCTGGTGTAAATCCAGAACTGACGCGCAGCGGTAAGAGAGAACGAGTATTCAAAGACACTGCAAATAGCGTTTTGTGGGAAGTCGAATATTAGGTAACCATAAGGTTGTGCTCTTGAGTCCGAATACCTGCCAGCGGCCAAACCATAAAATGTGGTTTGGTAGGACTTTACGCGATTTAGGATCACAACATGAACAAATCCCTTTTAGCGGTTGCTGTAGCATCGCTGCTTTCACCTATCTCCAATTTACACGCACAAGAAGCATCTGCTGACGAAACCATGGTCGTTACGGCTAACCGTTTTGAGCAGTCTGTGGGTCAAGTTACAGCAACTGTCGATATTGTGACTAAAGAGCAAATTGATAACCTGCAAATCAAATCTCTAACGGAAGCTTTAGCATTATTACCTGGTGTGCAAGTAACGCAAAATGGCGGACGTGGACAAAACAGTTCAGTCTTTGTTCGCGGTACCTCATCGAATCAAAGCATTGTCCTCTATAACGGGGTGAGAATTGGTAGTGCGACAACTGGTAGTGCGAACTTCTCAGCTATTCCTCTAAGCGGCGTTGAACGTATCGAGTTAGTAAAAGGTGCTCGTGCTGCGGTATATGGTGCTGATGCAATAGGTGGTGTAATTAACATTATTACTTCATCAGGGGCTGATGTTGACTCTGGTACTGTTCAAGTTGGCGCTGGTACTGATAACTATCGCCAAGGCGCAGCTGGTGTGAGCTCTAAAGTTGGTCAGAACTCTTGGATCAATATGTCTGTAAACACTGAAGCGTCAGATGGTTTTGATGTCGTAGGCACTGGCCCGGCTCAACCTGATGAAGATGGCTATAGCCGTCAAGACTTAACGCTTGAGGTTGGGACAAACTTTTCACCTGAGTGGTCTGCCAAAGTGATGGGCTTCTATCATAAAGGCGTGACTGAATATGAAAGTTATAAGGACTTTTCAACAGGTAAGCTATCAGCTGATGAGCAAGAATCTATTCTTTTCAACTACGCAGCGCTTGTTGCATATAATGGTGAGAAGTATCGTTCATCTTTGTCTGTATCAACTAACCGCGACGATAGTAACAATAAAGGCGGTCAAGTTCCGGGTAGCCACTTAATCACTGATCGCCATGCTCTTAACTGGCTGAACTCTTATCAGTTATCTGAGATCTTTGTACTTAATGCAGGCGTTGACCTAACTAAAGACACCGTGGCTGATTCCAAAATTTGGAGCAGCAATAGTTACCAGAAATATGACGGTACTAGTCGTAAGAATAATGCAGTATTCGCTTCGGCTTTCTATGACAATTCAGGTCTGCAAATTGAAGCAAGTGTTCGTCATGATGACAACGAAGTCTATGGCGGAAAGTCGACATGGCAGCTAGGAACTGGTTATCTTGTTAATCAGAATTGGCGTTTGATTGCGTCTGGTGGTACTGCCTTTCGAGCTCCGACATACAATGACTTATTCTGGCCTGGCTATGGTAAGAGTGACTTGAAACCAGAAGAGTCTTTGAGTTTTGAGGCTGGATTTGAGTTCTTCTCTGACGTATCAGATATACGCGTTGTAGGTTATTCAAACAAAATTACTAATTTGGTAAGTTATCAGTCAAAAGGTGAAGCTTTAAAGAATTCTGATGCGACAATACGTGGTATTGAAGTAAGCTCGCAGTTTGAGACTGGCGTGATTTCACACTCAGTGTCGCTAGACTTCCTAGACCATAACAACAAAATCAATGTTGCTGGTTATGGTCAACCAGAAGACATTCAAGATAAAGAGCTGTCTCGTAGAGCAAACTTTGCAGCGAAATGGTTGGTCAGCTATGAACACAATGACTGGCGTGGTGATTTGAGCTATCAGTATCAAGGTAAACGCTATGACGATGCAAAAAATACGGTGGAACTTGAACCGTATAGCCTCGTGAACTTTACACTAGCTTACCAGTTGACCGAACAATGGAAACTACGAGCTAAAGTTGAAAACTTGTTTAATACTCAATACCAAACGGTGGATAAGTATGAAACGCAAGATCAAGCATACTACCTAAATGCTTCATACCAGTTCTAACTGGTATGCAAACCGCCTTCGGGCGGTTTTTTCTTATTGGATATATCAATGAAAAAGAAAGTCGTCATGAGTTGGTCGTCAGGAAAAGACTCTACGTTAACGTTAGAGCGCCTACTTGAAAGCACCGAGTATGAAGTTGTTGCTCTGTATACTACGTATGTTGGAGATGAAGTTCCTTTCCAGGTAACTCCTATTGAGGTAGTTGCAATGCAAGCTCGATTGGTCGGTTTACCATTAATCATGATTGAGCTACCGGAAGTCTTCCCAAGTAATGAGGTTTATCAAAGTACGATTGTCTCGGTACTTAAAGATTCTAGTTTATCAATCGATGCGGTCGCGTTTGGAGATATGTTCTGTAATGGCATTGCCGATTACCGAAGAAGTTATATAGAGCCAGCTGGTTGGGAGTGTGTGTTTCCCCTAATGGGAGAGAGCAGTCAGGTACTTGCGAGTGAAATAATAGACAGAGGAATCGAAACCTTTCTCGTCACGGTCGATACCGATGCATTAGACATGAGCTATTGCGGGAAAGAATACACGTTTGAGCTAATCGACAGTTTACCGAGTCACGTCGACCCATGCGGCGAAGATGGTGAGTTCCATACTTTAGTAACGTCAGCGCCATGCTTTAAAGGAAGGCTTAAGATAGAGCTGGAAAATGTAGATCAGGGTGAGCGCTTTGTGCATCAACGCTACCGAGCCTGCATTATGTAGAGTGATGATTGGCGAAAACTAAGTGAAGGGGTATCATTGCAACGGAACTTATTACAGGTAATGGTTGTGTCGGAAAGCATACAAAAAAACATATTGATCTTTGATTCTGGAGTTGGCGGTCTGTCCGTATATAAAGAGATAAGCCACTTACTACCGAATCATAACTATACTTATGTATTCGATAACGAGGCTTACCCATACGGTGAGCTCGACCAGCAAGTCCTTATCCACAGAGTTCAAAGCATCGTCGCCAGTTTTGTGGCTAGCCACGCTATTGATATTGTGGTGATAGCCTGCAATACAGCAAGTACAATTGTGTTACCTACACTAAGGGCTAATAACCCAATCCCTATTGTCGGGGTTGTTCCGGCAATCAAGCCAGCATCGCTACTTGCCAATAAAGCCGTTGGTCTTATTGCAACACCCGCAACGATTACTCGTGAATACACACACGAGCTCATCAAAAACTTCTCTAGTAATAAAAGAGTTGAGCTTTTAGGTTCTACTCAGCTGGTGGATATGGCCGAAGATAAACTCCGAGGAGAGGCGATTAACCTTGAAGAGCTGCAGCAAATCCTTCAACCAATGATCAACACAATTGATGTGGCTGTTTTAGGGTGTACTCATTTCCCACTGATCAAATCAGAGATTCAGCAAGTGCTAGGTAAAAACGTGATGTTGATTGATTCAGGTAAGGCTATTGCTAAGCGGGTTCAAGATTTATTGGATTTAGAGAGCAGTACTGAAGAAGGGGGAGTGCGTGAGGCTTTTTGTAGTGCACTTCCTAAAAAAGAAAGTGCACTAAATAGTATGCTGAAGCAGTTAGGGTTTAGCTCAGCTCAGCTTCGTCCGTTTCTGGATGTTTAGGATCGTTTGCAACGCGTACTTTTAAAGTACGTTGCATGTAATCTTTATCGTTAAGTTCTGAAATAGCATGATTCACATCATTACTTGCCATAACAACAAATCCAAAACCTCTTCTTTTACCAGTACGTTTGTCTTTCATTAAACGTACAGCAAATACTTCACCATATTCAGAGAACAATTCACGTACATGTGATTCATTCGCTTTGTATGGCAGGTTACCCACATAAAGTGTTTTTGTTGAAGCCTTAGGTTCTGACTCTGATTTTGAGTTGGTGCTTGAAAAATTAACAACAAAAGCGGAAGCCAAGACACCAAGGATAAAGGTAATTGCAGGCGATATATCTACCTGAGAGAAAACAATGCCGCCCAATACAGCTAGCGCGACAATTAACAACATCGATTTTTTTGAGTTCATATCGGAATACTACATATTAATAAACGAAATATACGCATCTACCATTAACAAAATAGACACATGAATCTTACGTTCATGGCTTCCATTTTGCCAATGTATTGCTGTGATACGTCTCAAATGTTTAGTTTTTATTCGAAAAATGCGGATGTGGTGGCTTTTTAGGCGAACAAAACTTTTATTTAAAAAAGCTCTTGTGCTCTATATCGAACTCTCTATAATGCCGCCTCACCGACAAGGAGTGAGACGAAAGTCACGCTGCGAAATCGGTAGAGAATAAGAGTTTGAAAATAACCCTTGACTCTCTAAGTGGTGCAGGTATAGTACGCACCCCTAGCGACTGAGATGTGAGTCACAAAACGCTAGCGCTCTTTAACAATTTAAACCTATCAATCTGTGTGGGCACTCGTTGATGAATATCA
>NZ_JBFSUD010000062.1:0-27285 GCF_041467175.1 Vibrio sp. 10N.247.310.24 | reverse complement strand
CCCAGCCAAATATCCGTTCAGGTTCAAGCAATAATGCTTATCCGAACGGCATTACCCAAACGGGAGGCTTTTTTGTGCCTACTGTTTAAGGTCAATGAACCCGGTTCGTTCTATTCTTCATCGAATAGCAGAAATAATCGCAATTAACGGACGGTTCTTATTGTGCAAAGGCGAAGAATTGTGGATGATTAGCAACAATGATCTTTCTATCTTTGACAGGCGCTGTAAGCGACCATTTTCATTGGTACAAAAGATAACTTTCTCTGACAATACTAAATACATAGAGGTGCTATAGATGAGTGAAGCTGAGGCTCGTCCATCGAATTTCATTCGCCAAATTATCGATAAAGATTTAGCGGATGGTACACACAGTAGCGTGCATACTCGTTTCCCGCCGGAGCCAAATGGCTACCTGCACATTGGTCACGCTAAATCTATTTGCTTGAACTTTGGTATTGCTCAGGACTACCAGGGACAATGTAATCTTCGTTTCGATGATACAAACCCTGAAAAAGAAGACGTTGAATACGTTGAGTCAATTAAGAATGATGTAAGCTGGTTAGGCTTTGAATGGTCTGGTGATATTTGTTACTCATCAAACTACTTCGATACGCTTTACGCTTATGCTGTGGAATTAATTAATAAAGGCTTAGCGTACGTTGACGAGCTAAGTCCTGATCAAATCCGTGAGTACCGTGGCACGCTAAAAGAGCCAGGTAAAGCGAGCCCATACCGTGATCGCAGCCCTGAAGAGAACTTAGCGTTGTTCGAAAAAATGCGTGACGGTGGCTTTGAAGAAGGTAAAGCGTGTCTACGTGCTAAGATCGACATGAGCTCTTCATTCATGGTTATGCGCGATCCTGTTATCTACCGTGTTCGTTTTGCTCACCACCATCAGACTGCAGACAAGTGGTGCATTTACCCAATGTACGACTTCACTCACTGTATCTCTGATGCGCTAGAGGGTATTACGCACTCTATCTGTACTCTTGAGTTCCAAGACAACCGTCGTTTGTATGACTGGGTTCTAGATAACATCACGATTGATTGCCAACCTCGTCAATACGAGTTTAGCCGTCTGAATCTTGAATACACGGTAATGTCGAAGCGTAAGCTCAACCAACTTGTGGTTGAAAACCTAGTTGAAGGTTGGGACGATCCACGTATGCCAACTATCTCTGGTTTGCGTCGTCGTGGCTTCACTTCAAGCTCGATTCGTGAATTCTGTAAACGTATTGGTGTGACTAAGCAAGAGAACATGATTGAGTTCGGTTCACTTGAATCTTGTATTCGTGATGATCTGAACGAAAATGCACCTCGTGCAATGGCTGTTCTTGACCCTATCAAGGTCGTGATTGAAAACTACGACGCTGATACAGTAGAAACATTGACGGTAGCAAACCACCCGAACAAGCCAGAAATGGGTACTCGTGAAGTACCATTTACACGTGAAGTTTGGATTGAGCGTGATGACTTCCGTGAAGAAGCAAACAAAAAGTACAAGCGTTTGGTTCTAGGTAAAGAAGTTCGTCTACGTGGCGCTTACGTGATCAAAGCTGAACGTATCGAAAAAGATGCAGAAGGCAACATTACGACTATCTTCTGTTCTTACGACAATGAAACATTGGGTAAGAACCCTGCAGATGGCCGTAAAGTGAAAGGCGTTATTCACTGGGTATCTGCTGATAAAGCGTTGCCTGCTGAGATTCGTTTATACGATCGTCTATTCACAGTGCCAAACCCTGCTGCTGCAGATGATTTCGCTGCAACGCTAAACCCTGAATCACTTGTTACGCTAAACGGTTTTGTTGAACCTAGCCTAGCAGAAGGTGTGGCAGAGCAAGCGTATCAGTTTGAACGTACAGGTTATTTCTGTGTAGATTCGAAAGACTCTAAAGCAGACGCGCTAGTATTCAACCGCACGGTTGGTCTACGTGACACTTGGGGTAAAACTGAGGCTTAATGGCTTTGTTTTTCTCTACTCTATTTTTCCAAGCTCTGTTTCTCGGAGCTTAGTTTCTCAAGAGACGCTTAATAAAAAACCGGCTTAGAGCCGGTTTTTTTTGTGCCTGGGAAATAACCAAATTGTGGGCCAAGCTACTGTGATTCTTAATACAGTATCAGCCCAAATAAAAAACGCCGGCCTAAGCCAGCGTTCTGTGTTACTTCTTCGCTTTATGTGCGTCTGGGTTGCCTTTGCAATCCCCAGTGATGCTTTTACCATACAGATACAAACTGTGGTTAGTTAGCTGTACATTGTAGCGTTGAGCGATTTCTTTTTGTCTTTCTTCGATAAGATCATCAGAGAACTCGATAACTTCACCGCAGTCTAAACATACTAGGTGATCGTGGTGATGCTGTGTTGAAAGTTCGAATACAGACTTACCACCTTCAAAGTGGTGACGAGTTACAATGCCTGCATCATCGAATTGGTTTAGTACGCGATAAACGGTCGCAAGACCAATCTCTTCACCTAAGTCGATCAGCTTTTTATATAAATCTTCAGCACTAATATGTTGGCAATCTGGTTGTTGTAATACTTCTAAAATTTTGAGCCGTGGGAGGGTCACTTTAAGACCAGCATCTTTTAGCGCTTGATTATTGTCTGACATATACTTTCCTGTTGATGATCTGCAGCAATTAACAGAATTCAATATTAATACCATTATAGTTTAGTCAGGCATAACAATAAACCACGAACTTCAAAGGGTTACTCACTGACATCACAATCTGTTTTGTAAATTGGAAGTATCTCACTTATAGTGGAGGTACGACCAGCCAGGTGACGGTGTTTTTTGATATGAACATGGATTGTTGTTATGAATAAGCAACTCGCAAAAATATATAAACCTAATATTGTAAAATTTGCACTCAATATTTGGCCTCCCTTTTGGGGCTCGGGAATTCGAATAGCCCACATTAGCGCTGACTTTAGGGTTGTTAAGACTGTGCTCAAGTTGCGGTGGTGGAATAAGAACGCTAATCGGACTCAATATGGCGGCAGTATCTTTTCTCTTACCGATCCCGTTTACTCGTTAATGTTAATGGGGATTTTAGGTGAGCGATATTATGTTTGGGATAAAGAGGCGAGTATTAACTTTATCAAGCCTGGTCAATCCGACTTGTATGCAGACTTTGAGATAAGCCAAGGGCAACTTGAGGATATCTATCGTCAGACACAACTTGGTGAGAAGTGTTTCCCCGAATTTATCATCCACGTTAAAGATAAGCAGGGAAGTGTGGTTTCGGAAATTCAGCGAACTCTCTATGTGAGAAAGAAGCCACAATTTAGAGAGGATGACGAAGCATTAGAAGCTGAGTGTTGATTGATAAATATTGAATAGAAAAAAACCTCCTATAAGGAGGTTTTTTCATATCTACATAACGGTCATTAATTGTAACAATTAATGACCGCTAATGAATTAGTCTTCAAGCTCTGCTAGGCACATCTCTTCGTGGATTTGTTTAACCCAGTTAGATACACGCTCATCAGTCAGCTCAGGTTGACGGTCTTCATCGATACATAGACCAACGAACTGGCTGTCATCGCCTTCAACTAAACTTTTCGATGCTTCGAATTCGTAGCCTTCAGTTGACGTGTGACCTAGGATAGTACCGCCTTTTGCTTCAACGATATCACGGATAGTACCCATAGCATCGCAGAAGTATTCTGCGTAATCTTCTTGGTCGCCACAACCAAAAATAGCAACAAGCTTAGTTGAGAAATCAATAGCTTCTAGCTCAGGGAAAAAGTCATCCCAATCACATTGTGCTTCGCCGTAGTACCACGTAGGGATACCAAGCAGCAGCAGATCGAAGTTATCGATATCTTCTTTGCTGCTTTTTGCAATGTCTTGAACTTGAACGAGCTGCTTGCCCAATTGCTTTTGAATCATCTTAGCAACAGCTTCAGTGTTACCTGTATCGCTACCAAAGAAGAGACCTACACTTGCCATAGAATCATTACCTTTCATTTTGTCTGTTGTCGGTGTAATAAAGTTCGGAGGAAATCGTTAGATTCCAGTTCCTTCCCAGCTTAGTTGGATTATCCCTTTTGCGATAAAGCCTGCGCAGCCAAGGAAAAGTACTAACCATACGATACGACGACCAAATGCAGGAACATTTCCCTGCTTTAGAACGTCTTTAATTGCCATTCCGATTAGAAAGAAAATCGCGGCAAACAGAAGATCTAAACCAACAGATTCAATGATGTTCATGTAGTCGTAAAGCATGGGAACCTTATATACCAAATTTGCTTGGGCGCACTATATCACTGTTGTGAGATAAAGTTAATCTGCTGTGATTACACAGCTCTCATTTATATCGACTAATCAACCTATCTAAGTGATGAATTTCCTTATTGCACGGAGCACTTCAGCGGGCTTTTCCGCGTGTAGCCAATGTCCAGTATTGGCGATAACATGTGCCTTTGCGTTGGAAAACTGCTGTTGAACGGCGGTTTGATGTTCAGCCGTCAGGTAATCTGAGTCACCACCCTTGATTAGCAAGGTTTTGACCGAGGTTTTGTCAATCGGTTCCCAACCAATAATCTGTGGGTAGTTGTTTAATAGCGAGGCAACATTGAAACGCCATTCCATGATGCCTTGTTCTGATTTGAACAAAGATTTCGTTAAGAACTGGCGAACCCCATCAATTTCGATATGTTTTGCGAGGACCTTAAGCGCCTCTGAGCGTGATGTCGGTTTTTCTTCTATCACAGCTTGTAGGCCTGCGAATACGTTGTCGTGACGACTTTGGGTGTACGCGACTGGTGCCATATCTAAGACAATCAATTTACGCAGCGTCAGGTGCTGTGTCAGTGCCATCGCTACCTTGCCACCCATCGAGTGACCAATCACAGTGACATCTTCTAGCTCTAGAACATTCAGCAGTTGAGCCACATCTTGTGCCATAGCTTGATAATTATGAGTGTCATTATGGAAAGATTGACCGTGGTTACGTAGATCGATGCTAAGTACCTGATGATCGGCTTTTAGATCCCTAGCGAGCAAGCCAAGGTTGTCCAAATTTCCGAATAATCCATGGATCAAAACAATGGTGTGACCCTCACCTTCAATTTTATAGTTGAGCTGTACTGACATTTTTATCTTATTCATGGTGGGTTTGACGTAGAGTATCCGCGCGGATCTCGCTATAATCCCTCAGAGTTTAAACATTGAGATTGTGAAAAGCGAATGAAAACAATTGAGGTTGATGAGGACCTATACCGTTTTATTGCGGGTCAGACAGAACGTATTGGCGAAAGCGCTTCAGATATTCTGCGCCGCTTGTTACTGGTTGATAACCAAGGCACGGTTCCGATCGAAGAGATCGTTGAGCCAAAAGGTATCGTTGTTAGCAAAGAGGTAGGCTTTACTCCAGAGAAGTTCGATGGCGTTAAAGAAATGCGCTCACTACTAATATCAGATGAGTTTGCATCACTAAAGAAAGCCATTGATCGTTTCATGCTTGTGTTATCAACACTGCATAAAATCGACCCTTTAAGCTTTTCAGAAGCAACTCAAGTAAAAGGCCGCAAGCGTGTTTACTTTGCAGACAACGAAGCGACGTTGTTAGCAAACGGCAACACAACTAAGCCTAAAGCTATTCCACAAAGTCCTTTTTGGGTTATTACGAATAACAATACAAGCCGAAAAAGACAGATGGTTGAACAGCTTATGAGCCGCATGAATTTCCAAGCAGAATTGATAGAAAAAGTAACAGGTTCAATTTAACGAAATCTGATTTAAACCTCATAATATCCATGGCTAAGAAGATATTATGAGGTTTTTTTGTTTTTAAATTTTATATAAGGATGTCGATAATGGCTATGCACCCTCGTGCCGGGCAGAAAGCTCAGCAGGAAGATCTTCATAATATCCCGGCTTTAGTTGCAAACTATTTCTTACAGCAACCGGATGCTACTAACCCAGATCATAAAGTACTGTTCGGCACTTCAGGTCACCGCGGTACAGCAGACAAATCAACATTTAATGAAAACCACATTCTAGCGATCGCACAAGCGGTTGCTGAGGTTCGTGCCGATCAAGGTACAACAGGCCCACTTTTCTTAGGCAAAGATACTCACGCTCTATCTGAGCCTGCTTTTTCTACGGTTATTGAAGTGCTAGTTGCAAACGGCGTTGAAGTTATCGTTCAAGAAAACAATGGCTTTACTCCAACTCCAGGTATCTCGCACGCGATTCTTACGCACAATCTAGTGAATGATAAAAAAGCTGACGGCATTGTTATCACGCCTTCACATAACCCACCTCAAGACGGGGGCATTAAATACAACCCGACACACGGTGGCCCTGCTGAAGCTGAACTGACTCAAGCGATTGAAGATCGTGCGAATGTGATCATTGCTGAGCAAATGCAAGGCGTTAAGCGCACTCCTATCGCACAGGCTAAACAGTCTGAGCTAGTGAAAGAAGTTGATTTAGTTGCTCCTTACGTTGCTGACTTGGTTAACGTGGTTGATATGGAAGCAATCCAGAAAGCAAACATCAAGATTGGTGTTGATCCACTGGGTGGTAGCGGTATTGATTACTGGCGTCAAATTGGCAAAGCGTACAACCTAGACCTGACTCTGGTCAGTGAAGCTGTTGATCCTTCGTTCCAATTTATGTCTCTAGACAAAGATGGTGTGGTTCGTATGGACTGTTCTTCTCCATACGCAATGGCAGGTTTACTAGCACTTAAAGACGACTATCAATTAGCGTTTGGCAACGACCCAGACTACGATCGCCACGGCATTGTTACGCCAAAAGGCTTGATGAATCCAAATCACTTCCTAGCGGTGTGTATTGACTACTTATACCGTAACCGTGAAGGTTGGGGTAAAGACGTTGCAGTGGGTAAAACATTGGTATCAAGTGCTCTGATTGACCGCGTTGTTGCTGACTTAGGTCGCGAGCTTTGCGAAGTGCCAGTGGGATTCAAATGGTTCGTTGATGGTCTTTATAACGGTCAGTTTGGTTTCGGTGGTGAAGAGAGTGCGGGGGCATCTTTCTTACGTAAAGACGGTACGCCTTGGTCAACAGATAAAGATGGCCTGATTCTTTGCCTACTTGCCGCTGAGATCACAGCAGTAACGGGCAAGAACCCACAAGAATACTACGAAGAACTTGCCGCTAAACATGGCGAATCTAAGTACAACCGTATTCAAGCAGTAGCTAACGGCGCACAAAAAGACGTGCTTAAGAAGCTATCTCCAGAGATGGTTTCTGCTGAGACGCTTGCTGGTGATGCGATTACTGCACGCTTAACGCACGCTCCAGGTAATGGTGCTGCGATTGGTGGCCTAAAAGTGACGACTGAAAACGGTTGGTTTGCTGCTCGTCCATCAGGTACAGAAGACATCTACAAGATCTACTGTGAAAGCTTTAAAGGTGAAGAGCACCTGAAAGCAATCGAAGCAGAAGCTCAAGAGATTGTTAACCAAGTATTTGCAGCCGCTGGCCTATAATCGAATACAGATTAGTAGAGCCATCAAGTAAATAGTGAAAGGGTTGATGTGAAAGCATCAGCCCTTTTTATTTGTCTGTGAGTAAGTGGCTAAGACTAAATCAACTCAATGGCTGAATAGATTAGCCGTGTGGCCAGCTTTGTGGCATCACAAACCAAAACTGTCCTGATTTGGTTTGTCCATGAACAAAGCGGTCACCAAACTCGGTGATGGGTTTACCGCTGAAATCATCTGTCCCAGCTGCCCATTGCTCTTTGGTGAGAGGGTAGAGCACTTCAGTAATTAAATGAGCTTGGTTTTGATAGCACCAAAAACCGTTTACTTGGCTTGAATTAATTTCGTAGCCCAAACATTCAGTAGGTACTTTTTGATCTAAGAAGGGGTTGGTATATAGACGCCCCTGCATGAGGAGATGTTTTGAGTCGACATCGATCTCTGGATACTGTTCAATAAAGGCGGCTGAAGATGACATACCAAGCTGGTGGCTTAGCATCCTATCGAGCTTCTTATCCAATTGATCATGAGAGTTTGGCCCAAACCATGTTTGTTCATGGAGCAGGTAAAACTTAATCGCCACTTCCCAATGTTGCAGTTTTTGGCTGCTCTCTTCTTCAAGAATAAAGTCGATTGCACCGAGAGTTCTACCTTCCACATTGATCTGAATCTCGTCGTGCTTTATCGAGTAATTCGGTGAGGCAACGATGACTTGTTCGCATAGATGCTGGTAGAGGAAACCTAATCTAGGATTACCATCATAAGTATGTGATGAGTCGATGGCATGGTGGCTAGAGAATGCACTGAGATCCGAAACCGGTGGCTTGATTTCTAGTAATGGCGGTGAGTCGATGACCCATTGGTAAAAACATTGCAGTGCTGTCATCTCTTCCTCATAAACTAGCTCTTTATAAACATAACCCTGGGGCTTTCGACATTCTACCCGTAAATTGATATAACGACGTTATTATAAAGGTAAGCTGGAAAGAAAAATGAATAACTTACAATTAGAAAAGCTACTTAACGAAAAACTGCAGCCACAGCAGATTAAAGATTACTGTCCTAATGGTCTTCAAGTTGAAGGTGCAACAGAAGTGAAGCGAATCGTTACTGGTGTGACAGCTTCTCAAGCCTTGATTGATAAAGCGGTAGAACTGAACGCAGACGCTTTGTTAGTCCATCACGGCTTTTTCTGGAAAGGCGAGTCAGAAGCGATTCGTGGCATGA
The DNA here is from genome assembly GCF_041467175.1 of Vibrio sp. 10N.247.310.24. Lineage (NCBI taxonomy): Bacteria > Pseudomonadati > Pseudomonadota > Gammaproteobacteria > Vibrionales > Vibrionaceae > Vibrio > Vibrio sp. 10N.247.310.24. The sequence continues at coordinate 18,593 of NZ_JBFSUD010000062.1, read as the reverse complement.
AGGGCAAGCGCATTCGTACCTTGATTAAAAATGACATCAACCTTTTAGGTTATCACTTGCCGCTTGATATCCACCCTGAGCTTGGTAATAACGCGAAACTGGCGGAGTTACTTGAGATAGAAGTCGAAGGCGGTTTGGAAGGGCACCCACAATCCGTTGCGATGTTTGGCAAGTTGAGTGCGCCAATGACCGGTTCAGAGTTCGCAGAAAAGATTGGCCAAGCTTTGAACCGCAAGCCATTACACATTGCTCCAGAGAACCAAGACAAAATGATTACGACTGTCGGTTGGTGCACCGGTGGTGGTCAAGATTACATTGAGTTAGCGGCTTCTCAAGGTATTGATGCATTTATCTCTGGTGAAATTTCAGAGCGCACAACTTACTCAGCACGTGAACAAGACATTCATTACTTTGCCGCAGGCCACCACGCAACAGAACGTTATGGTGTGAAGGCATTAGGTGAGTGGCTAGCGAAAGAGCATGGCTTAGCTGTTGAGTTTATCGATATCGACAACCCGGTATAAAAAGAAAATATGGGATGTAGGATACGAGTCACTATAAATTTGTACCCGTCGATGAGACTGGCTAGTTAGAACTCTAATGGATTTTATTTCGAGAGATCTCAAGTAATTCGTCATTCCCTAGACTGACGAAGGAAGGAGTAGGGAATCTCTAAAAGCTTGTCGATACAATTAGTGAGATCCCCAACTCGCTCGTCCCTCACTCTTGAGGATGACGGAGTTGAGAGCATATAAAAGAAAAGGGTTGATGTTAATACATCAACCCTTTTTGATTTTAATCGATTAGAAAAGTCGAAACTTTACTATTCGCGCTCGTGTAGAGCTTGGAAATCACGCTGTTCTTCACCAGTGTACAACTGACGAGGACGACCGATGCGGTTCGTCGGATCGCTGTGCATTTCGTTCCAGTGTGCAATCCAACCGATAGTACGAGACATCGCGAAGATTACTGTGAACATTGATACCGGAATGCCGATCGCTTTCAGAATGATACCAGAGTAAAAATCTACGTTCGGGTATAGTTTCTTCGATACAAAGTACTCATCAGAGAGAGCGATGCGCTCAAGTTCCATTGCTACGTCAAGTAGTGGATCTTGAATGTTCAGTTCTTTAAGTACTTCGTGGCACGCTTCGCGCATTACCGTTGCACGTGGATCGTAGTTCTTGTAAACACGGTGACCGAAGCCCATTAAACGGAATGGGTCATCTTTGTCTTTTGCTTTTGCTACGTACTCTTCAATGTTGTCTACGCTACCGATCTCTTCAAGCATCATTAGACAAGCTTCGTTAGCACCGCCGTGAGCCGGACCCCACAAAGAAGCGATACCAGCAGCAATACAAGCAAATGGGTTTGCGCCCGAAGAGCCAGCTAAACGAACTGTTGACGTTGAAGCATTTTGTTCGTGATCTGCGTGTAACGTAAAGATTTTGTCCATTGCGCGAGCAACAACAGGGTTCACTTCATATTCTTCACATGGATTCGCATACATCATGTGCAGGAAGTTTTCTGCGTAGCCTAGGTCATTGCGTGGGTAGATAAACGGTTGACCGATAGAATATTTGTAACACATTGCAGCCAGTGTTGGCATTTTTGAAATTAGGCGGTATGCCGCAATTTCACGGTGTGTGTCGTTATTAACATCTAATGAATCATGATAGAACGCAGCAAGCGCACCTACCACACCACACATAACAGCCATTGGGTGAGCATCACGGCGGAAGCCGTGGAAGAAACTAGCAATTTGCTCATGAACCATGGTGTGACGCGTGACAGTCGTCTTGAACTCTTCGTATTGAGCTCGAGAAGGAGCTTCGCCGTATAAAAGAATGTAACAAACTTCTAAGTAATCAGCGTTATTGGCCAGTTGATCAATTGGATAACCACGGTGTAGAAGGATACCTTTTCCACCGTCAATATAAGTGATTTGCGATTCACAAGATGCAGTGGCAAGAAAACCAGGATCAAAAGTGAAAAAACCATTAGAACCCAGTGTACGAACGTCGATGACTGGAGTACCAAGTACACCTTCTGTAATCGGCAATTCGATCGGCGCTTGACCTTCAATATGAAGGGTAGCTTTCTTATCCGCCATAACAATCTCCTTTGTTATTATTAATCCGTCCAGGATGTTTATGTGCCATTTTTTTACTGGTCTTACGTCAGAAAGTCAATTTTTCTGCAGCTTTGTGTGCACTTGTTAGTGTTTTTTACATTAAATTCGTTAAAAGTCTGTGCTGTGTAGCATTATTTGTTGCATCAATTGTATTAGAATGTTGCCAGCCGTATAGTGGCGCTGAAAAGTTTGGTTAAAACCTTATAAATGCAAGGCTAAGAAGAAATGTGAGGTGTCTTCGGAAACCTAGCTGTTAACAATTATTTTACAATTATCTAAGGCTCAACTTACGTTATTTGTTAAGTTAATGTTAAATTTTGAGGGTTTGCAATCAAATTTTGTCCATAACAATACATAAGGTTATTTAATGACCATCATGCTCAATGGAGCTGAGTGAGCGAGCCCGTGAAAGAAAGAAAGACAAGACCTGTTAATTTAGATTTACAGACCATCCACTTTCCTATCACAGCAATAGCTTCCATCCTACACCGTGTGTCTGGGGTGATTACTTTTGTTGCGATCGGAATTCTGCTTTGGTTACTATCCATTTCCCTCTCTTCCCCTGTAGGCTTTATGGAAGCTAGCGACATTGTCGACGGTTTCTTCGTGAAGTTTATTCTGTGGGGCATTTTAACCGCTTTGGCTTACCACATTGCTGGTGGTATTCGTCACCTTCTTATGGACCTTGGTCACTTTGAAGAGCTGGAATCTGGCGCTAAGAGCGCGAAGGTTGCATTCGCAGCAACAGCGGTATTGTCTCTACTAGCGGGGATCTTAGTATGGTAAACAACGTTTCTACTTTTGGTCGTAATGGTGTGCATGATTATCTATTGATTCGTGCAACAGCCATCATTATGACGCTTTACACTATCTACCTAGTGAGCTTCTGTGCTTTCTCAGGTGATATTTCTTACGCATCTTGGACGCAATTCTTTGGTGGTACTTTCACTAAAGTCTTCACCATGTTAGCGCTTACTTCAATTTTGGTTCACGCGTGGATCGGCTTGTGGCAAGTACTAACTGACTACATCAAATGTGCAAAATTGCGCGTTGGTCTTCAAGTCGGTGTTGTTGCGGTTCTTCTAGGATATTTCTTCTCTGGTCTGTTTATTTTGTGGGGTGCGTAAGTGACTATTCCTGTTCGTGAGTTTGATGCTGTAGTAATTGGCGCTGGTGGTGCTGGTATGCGCGCCGCGCTACAAATTTCTGAGCAAGGCCTATCTTGTGCGTTGCTTTCTAAAGTTTTCCCAACTCGTTCTCATACTGTATCTGCGCAAGGTGGTATCACCGTTGCTCTTGGTAATGCGCATGAAGATCACTGGGAACAACACATGTACGACACGGTAAAAGGTTCCGATTACATCGGCGACCAAGATGCTATCGAATACATGTGTAAAAATGGTCCTGAGTCGGTTATCGAACTAGAAAAAATGGGTCTTCCATTTTCTCGTTTTGATAACGGTAGTATTTACCAACGTCCGTTTGGTGGCCAATCTAAGAATTTTGGTGGTGAGCAAGCGGCTCGTACCGCAGCGGCAGCCGACCGTACTGGTCACGCACTGTTACACACGCTTTACCAACAAAACATTAAACACAAAACGACGGTTTTCTCTGAGTGGTATGCACTGGATCTTGTTAAAAACGAAGATGGTGCAATCTTAGGTACTACCGCGCTTTGTATGGAGACGGGTGAGGTTTGCTACTTCAAAGCGAAGGCAACAATCCTTGCTACTGGTGGTGCTGGTCGTATTTACGCATCAACAACCAATGCTCACATTAACACTGGTGACGGTGTTGGCATGGCGATTCGTGCAGGCGTTCCAATGCAAGACATCGAAATGTGGCAGTTCCACCCAACGGGTATCGCTGGCGCAGGTGTTTTGGTAACAGAAGGTTGTCGTGGTGAAGGTGGTTACCTTCTCAATAAAGACGGCGAGCGCTTCATGGAACGTTATGCTCCGAATGCTAAAGATTTAGCTGGTCGTGATGTTGTAGCTCGTTCGATGATGGTTGAGATTCGTGAAGGTCGTGGTTGTGATGGTCCATGGGGTCCACACATCAAGCTGAAACTCGATCACCTAGGTAAAGAGACGCTTGAATCTCGTCTACCGGGTGTATGTGAGCTTTCTCGTACGTTCGCTCACGTTGATCCTGTTAAAGAACCAATTCCTGTAATCCCAACGTGTCACTACATGATGGGTGGTGTTCCTACACAGGTTTCTGGTCAAGCAATTAAACAAACTGAAGACGGTACAGACGTTGAAATTCAAGGTCTATTCGCTTGTGGCGAAATCGCTTCAGTATCAGTACACGGTGCAAACCGTCTAGGTGGCAACTCGCTACTTGATTTGGTTGTGTTCGGTCGTGCGACAGGTCTTCACCTTGGTGAGACTTTGAACAAACAAGCTGAAGCAAAACCTGCAACTGAAGCTGACATTGAACGTTCACTAGAGCGCTACAATCGTTGGGAAAACAGTACTGACGGTGAAGATCCTGCGGTAATTCGTAAAGACCTTCAGCAATGTATGCAGAACAACTTCTCTGTATTCCGTGAAGGTAAAGCGATGGCTGACGGCTTAGAAGAGCTGAAAGTGATTCGTGAGCGTCTTAAAAATGCACACCTTTCAGACAAGTCGACTGAGTTCAACACGCAACGTATTGAGTGTTTAGAGCTTGAAAACTTGATGGAAACGGCATTCGCAACCGCGGTTGCAGCAAACTTCCGTACAGAGAGTCGTGGAGCGCATGCTCGTTTCGACTTCCCAGATCGTGATGATGAGCAATGGCTATGCCATTCTCTGTACAACCCTGAATCAGAAAGTATGACTAAGCGTGGCGTGAACATGGAACCTATCCATCGTGAAGCATTCCCGCCGAAAGCACGTACGTACTAAGGAGATATGACCATGAAACTGAATTTCTCTTTATACCGTTACAACCCAGATGTGGACCAGAAACCTTACATGAAAGAGTACACCCTAGAGGTGGAAGAAGGTTCTGACATGATGCTTTTGGACGCGCTTATTCTTTTGAAAGAGCAAGATCCAACGATTTCATTCCGTCGCTCATGCCGTGAAGGTGTATGTGGTTCTGATGGTTTGAACATGAATGGTAAAAATGGATTGGCGTGTATCACGCCACTGTCTGCACTTTCTGGCCAAGATAAGATCGTAATTCGCCCACTTCCAGGTTTGCCTGTTGTGCGTGACTTAATCGTAGACATGACTCAGTTCTACGATAACTACGAAAAAGTTAAGCCGTTCTTAGTGTCTGATGGCAATGTGCCACCGGCTCGTGAAAACCTACAAAGCCCTGATGAGCGTGCTTATTTAGATGGTTTGTATGAATGTATTATGTGTGCATGTTGTACGACTTCATGCCCATCATTCTGGTGGAATCCAGATAAGTTCATCGGACCAGCTGGCCTACTTGCAGCATACCGTTGGCTAATAGATAGCCGAGATACGGCGACAGACGAACGTCTGTCCGATCTTGATGATGCATTTAGCGTTTTTCGTTGCCATGGCATAATGAATTGTGTAAGTGTTTGTCCTAAGGGATTAAATCCGACGAAAGCGATTGGTCACATTAAGACCATGCTAGTGAATCGTTCGGTTTAAGTTATATAAAAATTGCCGCCCTAGAAGTTTTGGGGCGGCCTTTTAATAGCTCGGCATAGACCGCAGCAAACGTGAAAACTACTGGTTAAGGGAAAATATGCACAACGGCGTGATGAAGGCATGGCTCGAGTCTTCACACTTGGCTGGCGCCAATGCAACGTACGTAGAAGAACTCTATGAACTGTATCTTAGTGACCCCGATTCGGTAAGTGACGAATGGAGAAGCGTTTTTGAAGAACTGCCTGTGCAAGCTTCAGAAGCGGTGGAACAACCACACTCTCGTGTTCGTGAATACTTCCGTCGACTCGCTCAAGAAACAAAGCATTACAGTGTCCAAGTTAGTGATCCAGATGTCGATGCGAAACAAGTAAAGGTTCTGCAACTTATTAATGCCTATCGATTCCGAGGGCATCAATCAGCAAATCTAGACCCCCTAGGTTTATGGGAAAGAGATACAGTCGCTGAACTGGACCCTTCTTTCCACACTCTTACCGAAGAAGACCTCAACGAGACGTTTAACGTCGGCTCTTACGCCATTGGCCAAGAGACGATGGTGCTTAAAGATCTCTACAAATCTCTAAAGCAAACGTATTGTGGTTCTATTGGTGCTGAATACATGCACATGACTAATACAGAACAAAAGCGTTGGATCCAACAACGTTTAGAGTCTGTATCTGGTCAACCGTCTTTCAATAAAGAAGAAAAGCAAGCTTTCCTAGAAGAGCTAACGGCTGCTGAAGGTCTTGAGCGCTATCTTGGTGTGAAATTCCCTGGTGCAAAACGCTTCTCTTTGGAAGGTGGTGATGCTCTTATCCCAATGACGAAAGAAATCATTCGTCATGCCGGTGGACAAGGCATGCGTGAAGTTGTTGTTGGTATGGCTCACCGTGGTCGTCTAAACATGCTGGTCAATGTGCTTGGTAAAAAGCCACAAGACCTGTTTGACGAATTTGCGGGCAAGCACAGCGATGATTCATGGGGTACTGGTGATGTGAAATATCACCAAGGTTTCTCTGCGGATTTCGCAACCCCAGGCGGCAACGTTCACTTAGCACTTGCATTTAACCCATCTCACTTAGAAATCGTAAACCCGGTAGTTATCGGTTCAGTACGTGCTCGACAAGATCGTCTAGACGATAAAGACGGCAGCCGTGTACTTCCAATTACTATCCACGGTGATTCAGCTATCGCTGGTCAGGGTGTAGTGCAAGAGACGTTTAACATGTCTCAAGCGCGTGGTTTCTGTGTCGGTGGTACGGTTCGTATCGTTGTAAACAACCAAGTTGGTTTTACGACGTCTAACCCTCGCGATACACGTTCTACGATGTACTGTACAGATATCGCGAAGATGGTTCAGGCTCCGATTTTCCACGTTAATTCTGATGATCCAGAAGCGGTTGCGTTCGTAGCGCGTCTTGCATTGGATTACCGTAATACCTTCAAGCGTGATGTTGTTATTGATTTGGTTTGTTACCGTCGCCACGGTCACAACGAAGCCGATGAGCCGAATGCAACACAGCCTTTGATGTACCAAAAAATCAAGAAGCATCCAACACCACGTAAGCTTTACGCTGACGTGCTAATGGAGCGTGGAGAGTTTGGTATTGATACGGCAACTCAACTGGTTAACGAATATCGTGATGCACTTGATCACGGTGAAGTTGTGGTTAAAGAGTGGCGCCCAATGGCACTTCACTCTGTGGACTGGTCTCCTTACCTAGGTCACGACTGGAACATCGAGTGGGACAATAAGATTGATATCGAGCGCCTGAAAGAGCTTGGTACTAAACTTTGCCAATACCCAGACAGCCACAAGCTGCAAAGCCGAGTAAATAAACTGTACAACGATCGAACTGCCATGGTGAATGGTGAGAAACAAGTCGATTGGGGGATGGCTGAAACTCTGGCTTACGCAACACTTGTTGACGACGGTAAGCGTATTCGTATCTCTGGCCAAGATTCAGGTCGTGGTACGTTCTTCCACCGTCACTCAGTACTGCACAATCAATCAGATGCAAGCACGTATGTTCCTCTTGCGAACATTCATGATAAACAAGGGCCATTCCAAGTGTTTGACTCTGTGTTATCTGAAGAAGCGGTACTCGCATTTGAGTATGGTTATGCGACAGCAGAGCCAAGCGGTCTCACCCTTTGGGAAGCACAATTTGGTGATTTCGCAAACGGTGCACAAGTTGTTATCGACCAATTCATTTCATCAGGTGAGCAAAAGTGGGCACGTCTATGTGGTCTAACTATGTTGCTTCCTCACGGTTATGAAGGCCAAGGCCCGGAGCACTCTTCTGCGCGTCTAGAGCGTTACCTTCAGTTATGTGCTGAACAAAACATGCAGGTTGTTGTTCCTTCAACGCCAGCTCAGGTTTACCACATGATTCGCCGTCAGGTTGTTCGACCAATGCGTCGTCCACTGATCGTAATGTCACCTAAGTCATTGCTTCGTCACCCTCTGTGTACATCTTCTCTTGAAGATTTGGCAGAAGGCACGTTCCAACCAGCTATCGCAGAAATTGATGATCTGTCTCCTGAGAACGTAAAACGCGTCGTGTTCTGTTCAGGTAAGGTTTACTTTGACCTGCTTGACCAAAGACGTAAGAACGAGCAAGACGATGTCGCTATTGTACGTATTGAGCAACTTTACCCGTTCCCTTATGAGGACGTGAGAGCTGCCATCGCACAATACACAAATGTAGTCGATTACGTTTGGTGTCAAGAAGAGCCACAAAACCAAGGTGCTTGGTACAGTAGCCAACATAATTTCCGAGCTGCTATCCCAGTGGGTGCTGATATTCAATACGCAGGTCGTCCTGCATCAGCGTCACCAGCTGTTGGCTATATGTCGGTACACTTGAAACAACAAAAGGCGTTAGTTGACGACGCTTTGACCCTACTTAAGAACTAGAAGTAAAAGGAAAATACGCACATGACAATTGAAATTCTGGTTCCAGATTTACCTGAATCTGTGGCTGATGCAACAGTAGCGACTTGGCACAAAAAACCAGGCGAAGCCGTTGCACGTGATGAAGTCATTGTAGACATCGAAACAGATAAAGTAGTTCTAGAAGTACCGGCTCCTGAAGCGGGTGTTCTGGAAGCTATCATCGAAGAAGAGGGTGCTACGGTACTTTCTAAGCAGCTTCTGGCTAAAATTAAGCCTGGTGCTGTCGCTGGTGAACCAACGAAAGACACGACTGAAGATACAGAAGCTTCTCCTGATAAACGCCACAAAGCGGCACTGACAGAAGAAAGCAACGACGCACTAAGCCCTGCTGTTCGTCGTCTTCTTGCTGAACACAACCTACAACCAGCTGACGTTAAAGGCACTGGTGTTGGTGGTCGTATTACTCGTGAAGACATCGATGCACACCTAGCAGCAGCGAAAGCGGCTCCGGCAGCAGCATCTGCACCAGCAGTTGAAGCGCCAGCAGCGGCTCGTAGCCAAAAACGCGTGCCTATGACTCGCCTACGTAAGACAGTTGCAAACCGTCTTCTAGAAGCGAAGAACAGCACAGCGATGCTGACTACTTTCAACGAAGTGAACATGAAGCCAATCATGGATCTTCGTAAGCAGTACAAAGACCAATTCGAGAAGCGTCACGATACGCGTCTTGGTTTCATGTCTTTCTACGTGAAAGCAGTAACAGAAGCACTGAAGCGTTTCCCAGAAGTCAACGCTTCTATCGATGGTACAGATATCGTTTACCACAACTACTTCGACATCAGCATGGCAGTATCAACGCCACGTGGTCTAGTAACTCCAGTACTGAAAGACTGTGACACACTAGGTTTCGCTGACATTGAAAAAGGCATCAAAGAGCTAGCAATCAAAGGCCGTGACGGCAAGCTAACTGTTGATGAGTTGATGGGCGGTAACTTTACTATCACGAACGGTGGTGTATTTGGCTCTCTAATGTCTACGCCAATCATCAACCCGCCTCAAGCGGCAATTTTGGGTATGCACAAAATCCAAGATCGTCCAATGGCTGTTGATGGTAAGGTTGAGATCTTACCAATGATGTACCTAGCGCTTTCTTACGATCACCGTCTAATCGACGGCCGAGAATCAGTTGGATTCCTAGTGACCATCAAAGAGCTCCTAGAAGATCCTGCACGTCTGCTATTAGACGTTTAGTATCTCTAAAACGTCTAGTTAACCCGGTTAGCTAGACGTAAAAAGTTTCAAAGGCTAGGCTGCTCAACGTCTGGCCTTCAATTGAACTGTAAAGCCATTAGAAAATGGACAGCAGTTGATTTGAGAAGACCCTACAGACGTACCACAGGAAACTGTGTCGTTATGGAAATAATAATCCCTTAAGGGAAAATAAACGGAATATCAAAATGAATTTGCATGAATACCAAGCCAAACAGCTGTTTGCAGAATTCGGTTTGCCTGTACCAGAAGGTTTCGCATGTGATACAGCACAAGAAGCTTTCGAAGCTGCAGGTCGTATCAGTACAGCCAAGAAAGTCGTTAAGTGTCAAGTACACGCTGGTGGTCGCGGTAAAGCGGGCGGCGTAGAGCTACATGACACCAAAGAAGGCGTTAAAGAGTTTGCACAAAAGTGGCTAGGTAAAAACCTAGTGACTTACCAAACAGACGCTAATGGTCAACCTGTAACAAAGATCCTAGTTGAAGAAGCATCGAACATTGCTAACGAACTTTACCTAGGTGCTGTTGTTGACCGTGCAACGCGCAAAATTGTATTCATGGCGTCAACTGAAGGCGGCGTGGACATTGAGAAAATCGCTGAAGAAACTCCAGAGTTGATTCACCAATCAGCGATCGATCCTCTAGTGGGCCCTCAAGCTTACCAAGGCCGTGAACTTGCGTTCAAACTTGGTCTAGTTGGCGATCAAATTAAACAGTTCGTTAAGATCTTCATGGGTCTTGGCCAAATGTTCTCTCAGTACGACCTAGCTCTACTAGAAATCAACCCGCTTGTAATCACTGGCGAAGGCAACCTGCTTTGTCTAGACGGCAAGATCAACATTGACTCAAACGCAATGTACCGTCAGCCAAAGCTTCGTGAAATGCACGATCCTTCACAAGAAGACGAGCGTGAAGCGCACGCAGCTCAGTGGGAACTGAACTACGTAGCACTTGATGGCAACGTTGGCTGTATGGTTAACGGTGCAGGCCTTGCGATGGGTACGATGGATATCGTAAACCTACACGGCGGCAAGCCAGCAAACTTCCTTGATGTAGGCGGCGGCGCGACAAAAGAGCGTGTAGCTGAAGCATTCAAGATCATCCTTTCTGATGACAATGTTAAAGCAGTACTCGTAAACATTTTCGGTGGCATCGTTCGTTGTGACATGATCGCTGAAGGTATTATTGGTGCAGTTAAAGAAGTTGGCGTAACAGTTCCTGTAGTTGTTCGTCTAGAAGGTACAAACGCAGACCTAGGTCGTGAAGTACTTGCTAATTCTGATGTTGATATCATTGCTGCTGTATCTCTAACAGATGCTGCTCAGAAAGTTGTTGCTGCTGCGGAGGCTAAATAATGTCTGTATTAATTAACAAAGACACTAAAGTAATCTGTCAGGGTTTCACTGGCGGTCAAGGTACATTCCACTCAGACCAAGCTATCGCATACGGTACGCAAATGGTTGGTGGTGTTTCACCTGGTAAAGGTGGTCAAACTCACCTAGGCCTTCCAGTATTCAACACAGTACGTGAAGCAGTAGAAGTGACTGGCGCAACAGCAACAGTTATCTACGTACCAGCACCTTTCTGTAAAGATGCAATCCTAGAAGCGATTGATGCAGGTATCGAACTGATCGTAACGATCACTGAAGGTATCCCTACTACAGACATGATCGACGTTAAAGTGAAGCTAGAAGAAACTGGCGTTCGCATGATCGGTCCTAACTGTCCAGGTCTTATCACTCCAGACGAGTGTAAGATTGGTATCATGCCTGGCCATATCCACAAGAAGGGTAAAGTAGGTATCGTATCTCGTTCAGGAACTCTGACGTACGAAGCAGTTAAACAAACAACAGATGAAGGCTTTGGTCAGTCTACATGTGTTGGTATCGGTGGTGACCCTATTCCAGGTTCAAACTTCATTGATATCCTAAAACTTTTCCAAGAAGACCCAGAGACTGAAGCAATCGTAATGATTGGTGAGATCGGTGGTACTGCGGAAGAAGAAGCGGCTGAGTTCATCAAAGCAAACGTAACTAAGCCAGTTGTATCTTACATCGCTGGTGTTACGGCTCCTCCGGGTAAACGTATGGGCCACGCAGGCGCAATCATCTCTGGTGGTAAAGGTACTGCTGAAGATAAATTCGCAGCACTGGAAGCAGCAGGCGTTAAGACTGTTAAGTCTCTTGCTGACATCGGTAAAGGCCTACGTGAAATCACGGGTTGGTAATCAGCTGGATTTTATCTAATGAGATAGAAGTTAACTGAACGATATTAAAAAGGCTTGGTCACTGACCAAGCCTTTTTTGTATGTTTTCAATGATACGAGATACGAGATACGAGATACGAGATACGAGATACGAGATCGTACTGATAAGTGCTAAGCTCGGCTTCTAACCATTTGAGATAACATAAACATTGCCGCAGCACTGATAACAACAGAAGGGCCGGCCGGTGTGTCATAGAACCAAGACAAGCTCAATCCTCCGAACACAGCGATAGAACCAATTACCGATGCAAGGAATGCCATTTGTTCGGGTGTATTGGCGAATTTTCTTGCCGTTGCTGCCGGAATGATAAGTAGTGAGGTCATGATTAACGCACCAACAAACTTCATACCTACCGCAATCACGATCCCAACCAATAGCATCAAAATAAGACGCATTAAATCAATGTTGATGCCATCAACCGCTGCGAGATCTTCGTTAACGGTCGTCGACAATAGTGGTCGCCAAAAGATAGCAAGTACCACTCCAATCACGGCAGCACCCGCATAGATGAATACCAAATCTGTCGGAGACACTGCAAGCAAGTCACCAAATAGGTAGCTCATTAGGTCAACGCGAACGTTATCTAAGAAACTCACGGCGACAAGACCCAAAGACAGAGCGCTGTGCGCCAAAATACCGAGTAGGGTATCGGTCGCGACCAGCTTTTGTTTTTGTAAAGTCACTAGCAACACAGCTAGCATCAAACAACAAATCAGCAGCGCGAAATACAAGTTAATGTTGAACAGAAAGCCAAGTGCTAAGCCCATCAAAGAAGCGTGAGCAAGCGTGTCACCAAAGTAAGCCATCTTGCGCCACACCACGAATGAACCTAGTGGCCCCGCGATTAGAGCAATGCCCAAGCCAGCTAAAATAGAGGGAAGAAGAAACTCAAGCATTAGTGGTGTCCGTGTTTATGGTTTGAACATTCATGCACGTCGCCTTCGACAGGCTGTCCTGCGAGATCATGATGGTGATGTTCGTGTTGGTGGTGATAAAAGGCTAAGGTCTCTTGGGTCGCGGTGCCAAAAAGTGCGATATAAGAGGGGTGGTGTTTGATGTCTGCCGGTGCGCCTGAACAGCAGATATGGTGATGCAAACAGATAACATCGTCTGTTTTTGCCATCACTAAATGCAGATCGTGTGAAACCATAAATACGGCACAACCAAAACGGTGGCGAATGGTATCGATCAGGTCGTACAGGTCTATTTGGCCTTGTACATCAACACCTTGTGCGGGTTCATCAAGAACCAGTAGATCGGGTCTTCTTAGCAATGAACGAGCAATTAGCACACGTTGGTTTTCACCGCCAGATAGTTGGTGCATGTTGCTCTTTTGTAGATGTTCAGCACCAACGAGCTTCAATGCTTCAAGGATCTCTTGCTGACTGAACTTACCAGTGAGCTTTAGAAAACGTTCTACATTGAGCGGTAGTGAATCATTGAGCTTTAATTTTTGTGGTACATAGCCAATTTTCAGTTTTTTAGCTTTTGTTATTGTGCCTGAAAATTTGGTCTGTAAACCTAATACCACTTTTACTAATGTCGACTTTCCTGCACCGTTTGGCCCAATCAGGGTGGTGATTCTGCCGCGCTCTAAATTTAGAGAGATGTTATCTAGAACTTTTCGACCGTCAAATTCGACGCTCACAGAATCTAGTTGGATTAAATTATCCATGAATAGAACTCATTTGCAATTCGCTAATGTTATAATGTAACATTTACCGCAAGCCTAAGCTACTTTTCTATTAACGAGGAATTATGTCACGTTCATCTTTTATACTTGCTACTTTGCTTTTAGCGCCAAGTGTTGCAAGTGCCAATACTATTCTAACAAGCTTCAAACCAATTCAAATGATTGTGACAGAATTAACGCAGGGCGTTAGTGAACCTGATGTGTTGATGAACAGCAATGCTTCGCCGCACGATTATGCGCTTAAGCCATCGGATGTCAAAAAAGTTCATAGTGCCGATATGGTGATCTGGTTTGGCCCTGACCTGGAAGCTTTTTTGACCAAGGTGATTGGTTCTAAAGAAAACGTTATCAAGATCAGTGAGATTCCGGGGATTAACTTGAGAGAGTTTGGACATGAAGACCACGATGCTCATGAAGGGCACAACCATGGTAGTCATGACCCGCATTTTTGGTTGGGTATCGATCAAGTCGAGGTCGCGGCAAAGTATATCTCAGCTAAGCTAATTGAGTCAGACTCTGATAACGCCATGGCGTATCAAGAGAATCTAGATTCATTCTTGATTGCTTTGAAAGAGAAACAGCAGGCGATTCATGAACAACTCGCGCCAGTGAAAGACAAAGGCTACTACGTATTCCATGACGCGTATGGCTACTTCGAACAAGAATTTAAGTTGAATAATCTAGGTCACTTTACGGTTAGCCCTGAGCGTAAACCTGGCGCAAAAAGTCTGATTGCTATCAAGAAGACTTTGGTACGTGAAAATGTTCAATGCGTATTTTCAGAGCCTCAATTTACACCAGCGGTGATTGAATCGGTGACTCGTGGAAGTAACGCTAAACAAGGACAACTTGATCCTGTCGGTTCGCAGGTTGAAGTGAAGAGTGGAAGCTATTTTGATTTTCTTCAGCAGCTTACAGATAGTTACACAAGTTGCTTGAGTGGAATGTAATCAATATTGAGTATTCTTTACGACACTTTGCTCTCGTTAATTGATGAATCATGCCGCTTTTTGCGGCATTTTCGTGACCGCTAAGATAAAACCTTCCAACAAATATCAAACCTCCTTTCTCCTTTGTCAATTTCAGCTAAAATAGAAGGATAATAATAAGCACAAAAAAACTCACTTTTTGGTTAATCAGCAACAAGCGTTGTGAGAACCAATATTTCATGTGTTGTTGCTGTTCAGGATTAAAAGTTGTATCGAATTATTTTCAAAATATTCATCTTAATGAGCATTTCATTTAGCGTTCTTGCGGTAAATACATCACCCTCCGTTTTCTACCCTTTGCCCGTTCAAGCACAAGGGAACTTCCTTGCGGCAAAAAACCTGTACTTAGGTGAAGGTGGCGGACTCTGGGTTCATGATGTGCATGGAAAAATACTTTTTTATGATGGCAGAACCCTATTCCCTCGAAAAGGTAGCCTTTTGCAATTTTCTTCAGAGAAAGTCGCGTTTCTTAACGATGAGTTTTGGACTTTCTTTGATAATGAGGTGTACCGACATAGCCCAGGAATCGGCAATGCACTTGCATTTAGTCTAAGCCCGGGGGCTGAGATCGCGAATATCGGTGCTTCCGGTGATTATATTTGGGTTACAGATGGCAGTAATTTCTATACGTACAATACTCAATCTTTAGAATTTAGCACTTACTCGCTTCTAAAATTGTATCGGTACAACAATAGCAGCGATATTACGATTAACGATGCTGAGCGGGTATTGTCAAAATGGGTGCTTGCGACCAGTTCCGGAGTGTACCTTTCTGATAGCCAAGAATTTACTCATATCGGTGCATCAGAAAAAAATCATATAGAGACGCTGTATTTTTCTATGGCAAGACGTGAGTTAGTCATTGGCACATTGAATGGTGCAGTGATCATAGATCTTGCAAATCCTGAGAAAGAAAGGTGGGTGCGTGGTTCGCATGTTCTTTCTCTCGCTGAAACAACCGATCAATACTGGATTGGGACTGAGCATGGTCTTATCAGCTACAACTTTATTACGGGGAAAATTACACGATTTGAACAAGCCGATAATCAAGACTTTTCGTTACCGGGTGAAAAGATATATTCGTTAATCAACGACCATGCTGGTGGAATGTGGGTCGCGACCAATAATGGAATTCGATACTTTTCACTGTTCAGCAGGACATTCTCAAGAACGCCATTAACGGGAATGGGGATGCACTCGAGTAGTGTGGTGATAAACAAAGTACAACTTGTTCGCGATCAACTGTCTTGGGTTGCTTCTTCCAGAGGTCTCTATTTAGTTGATTCTCAAAGTGAAGATAACCCCGTTCGTGTTTACTCTAACCCGGTACAGGACTTTGAGATCTTTGATTCTTCAATTTGGTTGGCGACTGCAGAAGGTATTATTAGTTTCAACACTGATACGTTAGAGGCTGAAAAGGTCGATCTACCAAGAGCGATTGAAGGTGTACCCGTTGAAAACTTTGCACTTGAAGCGGATAACATGCTTTGGATGACCTCGGGACAAAACCTTTATTCGTTATCTATCGAAACCAATAAGTTGACAAGTTATGGCACCGACTGGTTAGTTGATAAATTTTTGCCAGCAAAGATCACCGCTCTCAATATAGGTTTGCAAGGTCGTATTTATGTTGGTACTGATCACGGATTCTACTCTTTTCTTGATGAGAGAATTAGCTTTAGTCGTTCAAGCGAGCGGCTTGGCAAAGTGGTCGATATTGAAAAAGCGAAAGATGGATCCCAGTGGTTTGCGAGTAGCTATGGTGTGTATCGAATCCCTAATAACAGTTCTATTATTCAAGAGGTCACTCTTGTTGAGGAAAATATTAGTCCTAAATGTTTAATTAGCGATGATAATGGGATGTGGTTAGGCTCTTCGAAAGGTATTAGCTATTACGGATTGGATGGGCAACTGCATAAACATATCGGCTCACCATTTGGCTTGATCACCAATGAATTGGCTGCAGGTGCGTGTGCTCTGTTTTACAGCGAAGGTAGCCAGTCTACTAGGCTTATCTTCGGCTCAAGATATGGCGTGGTGAGTGCATTAGCTAATGAGCTATTGGTATCAACAACACCTCATAGCCGTGCATTGCTGAGCAAGATAAGTGTCGACCATCAGATAGTATCACTTGGTGGCAAGACCGCTGATTTAGATGAAATTCCTTATGGCTCATCAATCGGTTTTAAGATTGGAATTTTACCAGCGACATACACACCTGCAATGGAGTATCGACTAAGCGACAATGAACCTTGGAGTGAGTTTGAAGGGGGGTTACTAACACTCGATCACCTTCTTCCTGGGGACTATACGTTGGAAGTGAAACCCGTTAAGGACTCCCATTATCGCTTTACGTCAACGAACCAAAGCTTTTCTATTGCGGAACCTTGGTATCTGAGTAATTGGGCAGCAGCAAGCTCTCTTGTATTACTTATCTGTGTAGTGACTGCTTTGGTTTTTTGGCGATCGCGTTACGTCACTTTCGCCAACAGGCACTTAAAGGCGCAAGTTGCATTAAAGACAGATCAACTGAGGCATCAAAGCCGAATACTACTAACGACTAATCAACAGCTTAAAAAACAGTTGTCAGTTAAGAGTGCTCTTGTCACACATACTGCTAATGAACTCTCTTCTGAAGTTAATCATATCGCAGCTATGATCCCAAATTGGAATGATGAACAAGGTAAGTCGCCAATATTGACATTGAAAAATGGCTTGGCTCAGTTGAGTAACACGCCACAAGGGAAGGGAAAGGTTTGTTACGATATAATTTTAATCTTAGAAGCTGTACTCAAAGCTTGGCAGGACGATTTAGCCAAAGCCGGTATTGAACTGGATATTAAAGTTGAAACTAAACAACGACATGTATCCTTGCTGTATTTTAATCTTGATATTATTTTCAACAGTCTAGTCGCTAGCATCATTAAGAGAAATTTTAAGTCACAGAGTATGGTGGTATTGGTTGAAGAGGTTAAAGAGCACCTTGTTGTGACGATTCGAGACCATGGAATGCCTTTCCCAAAATTGACTTCAAGCATTAATGACAATACTGGAAAGTCGACCGACCTAAACATCGAAAAGTTGCCATTATTGATGAACCAGAGCGGTGGTGAACTGAATGCTTTTGTCTCGGACTCTCAAAATAAGGTTCAGCTTTCGTGGCCAATTGAGTACCAAGTGCTCGATAATCTTGAAGCCAGCACAATTGAACAGATTGAAACCATTAAGCTTGCCGCTTCAACGCCAGAGCAGCAAAAACTGACAGCGGAACAAGAGTGGAAGAACAGAGTGTCGCAGCTTGTGAGTGAAAACTACGCTGATGCCGAGTTCAGTACTGCAACTGCTGCTAAGTATTTGTTTATGTCTGAGAGAAGCTTACAGAGACGTTTTAAATCTGCTTACAACAAGACCTTTAAAGAGCATTTGAATGAAGTACGTTTGGAGCATGCGTGCGAGCGGCTACTTGCGGGAGAGAGGATTTCAGACGTCGCGTTTGATTCTGGTTTCAATGACCCTTCCTATTTCAGTCAAAGGTTTAAACATCACTTTGGTATGTCGCCATCTAAGTTTGCTGAAAACAACGAAGATCAGTGAGCTAGGGACGTCCAGTTACAACATAGATAAAGATACTTTGAGCCTCGACATTCGTGTTGGGGCTTTTTTATGCTTCTACGAGATACGAGATACGAGATACGAGATACGAGATACGAGATACGAGATACGAG
>NZ_JBFSUD010000061.1:0-28842 GCF_041467175.1 Vibrio sp. 10N.247.310.24 | reverse complement strand
CATCTGTAGGATCGTTCAACTGATCAGGAAAATGCTTAAATGATCAGTGTTAGCTCATGGGCTGCATTTTCGTATCTAATTGGCGTAGCTTTAAGCTTATTTCGAAGCAATCACTGTAATCAGCTGGTGGCTTTCGCCAGGCTGTAACGTTTTGCCTGCTTCTAGGCTTGGTGCGTGCAGTGTTGACTCGACACACATCATGGTTAGATAACCGTCGTCTTGCATGTCGCCCATACCTGCAGCCCCTTCCGCCCACGGGTTCCAAAGTACCGCAGAGTTATGGCCGTGGTTTTCAACTGTTAGCGTGCGATCCAGCTTTTTGTCAGCAACAAAGATTTGCGCTTCTGGTTGCGTGTAAACGCGGTCAATCGTGTCAGTCAGTACCAGTTCAGCACCACCTTGGCAGATCTTGCCACGTTGTAGGCTATCAATGTACTCAGCACCCATACCCGTTGTGGTTGTGTTGTGAATATCGCCAACGTTTAGGTAAGTGTGCAGTGCACCAGAGAAAGTCCATGGCTGAGAATCAGTGTTCTTCACGTCCAGCGTTACTTTTAGCTGCTCGCCGATCTCAACATTCAAACGTGCATCAAACTGATGAGGCCATACTGCTAGCGTCTCTTCGTTTGGCTTCAGAGCTAAGCTAACAATCACGCCAGCTTCGCTTTCACGGTGCTCAACTAATTGCCATTCGCTTGAACGTGCAAAACCATGCGCTGGGGCTGCAATGCGACCAAACCAAGGCCAACATACTGGAATACCACCACGCAGAGCCGTTTTGCCGTCGAATTTAGCTTGTTGGCTCATCCAAATTAGGTCTTCTTGACCTTGTGGTTGAAATGACACCACATGACCGCCAAACAACGAAATCGCTGCGTTTGCTTTATCGTGGATAACACGAACTAGTTTTACACCTTCGTGCTCAACGATAGTGACGTTGTCAGAAAGTACCGCCAGTGCAGGTAGAGTAGATAAATCCATTACATGATCCTTCTAAGGAAATTGAATTCAAATGCTGACTAGAACTAGGGTGCTTGTGATTTTATGAGTGACAAGCAGAGTCAGTATTGGAATTGAATTTCAGTGTTTTGGTGATCGGGATTGAAGTCGGAAGTTGTTTAAAAGATAGCAGGTATTAAAAAGGCGACACTAAGGTCGCCTTTTTCAAAGTCTGCTCAAAACAGTCTTCGCTAATGCTTATCTAAAGCTATTTCTAAAAAGAAATTACTTAGAGATGTGAGCGATTAGGTCTAGAACTTTGTTTGAGTAACCGATTTCGTTGTCGTACCAAGATACAACTTTAACGAATTTGTCAGTTAGAGCAACACCAGCTTTAGCATCGAATACTGAAGTTTGAACTTCACCGATGAAATCTTGTGATACTACTTGGTCTTCAGTGTAACCAAGAACGCCAGCCATTTCGCCTTCAGAAGCTTCTTTCATTGCAGCACAAATTTCTTCGTAAGATGCAGCTTCTTTTAGGTTAACAGTTAGGTCAACTACAGATACGTTAGCAGTTGGTACACGGAAAGCCATACCAGTTAGAAGGCCGTTTAGTTCTGGAAGAACAACGCCTACAGCTTTAGCAGCACCAGTTGAAGATGGGATGATGTTTTGAGAAGCACCACGGCCACCGCGCCAGTCTTTAGCAGAAGGGCCATCTACAGTTTTTTGAGTTGCTGTAGTAGCGTGAACTGTAGTCATAAGACCAGACTCAATGCCCCACTTATCGTTAAGTACTTTAGCGATAGGTGCAAGACAGTTAGTAGTACAAGAAGCGTTAGAAACGATGTCTTGACCAGCGTAAGATGCTTGGTTAACGCCCATTACGAACATTGGAGTTGCATCTTTAGAAGGACCAGTAAGAACTACTTTCTTAGCGCCAGCAGTGATGTGCTTACGTGCAGTCTCGTCAGTTAGGAAAAGACCAGTTGCTTCAGCAACTACGTCTACTTCGATAGCATCCCACTTAAGGTCTTCTGGGTTACGCTCAGCTGTAACACGTACAGTTTTACCGTTAACGATTAGGTTACCGCCTTCAACTTCAACAGTACCGTTGAAACGGCCGTGAGTTGAGTCGTACTTAAGCATGTATGCCATGTACTCTACGTCGATTAGATCGTTAATACCTACTACTTCGATGTCTGCACGCTCTTGAGCTGCGCGGAATACGAAACGGCCGATACGGCCAAAACCGTTAATACCTACTTTGATAGTCATTGTAGTTGCTCCACAACTTAATTTCTGATTAAAGATAACTGGTAGTAAAATTACAGAATCCAGTATACATCTGCAATAGATAATCCGACTTAACTTGTTTAATGTCAAAAAAAAGCGACGCTTTTCTTAACAATTGGGTGTAAGTGGTTGAAAATTGACCATTGCGAGTGGCTCTGTACCCTTCCAGTTGGGTAAAATACCTCTAAATGATGATTCACTTATGAGTGTATATGTACAATGTTTCCTGGTGAGAAAGTATGTGCTACAAAACGACTCATATGCAAGCCTTTATAGAAAAAAGTAAATATAATAACTGATAATGTGGAGAGATATTAACGTGATTCAAAAGGGAGGAAATATGATAAAGCCTGATGAATACTGGCGTGAACGCCTAACGGACGATGAATTTTCTGTGTGTCGTCAACGTGGTACCGAAGCCCCATATAGCGGTAAGTTACTGCACAACCATAAGACGGGTGTCTATAGCTGCACATGCTGTGAAAGCCCTTTGTTTCTGTCGGATAACAAATATGATTCAGGGTGCGGTTGGCCAAGCTTTGATGCCCCAGTGAATGATGAAGCAGTACGCTATATAGAAGATCTAAGTCACGGAATGAAGCGTGTGGAGATCCGTTGTACTGCATGTGATAGCCATTTAGGTCACGTTTTTCCTGATGGCCCACAGACAACAGGTGAGCGATTCTGTGTTAATTCTGTGTCGTTAATTTTCAACAAAAATGACAAAAGTACGAAATAACTTGTCACAATTGTTTAATCCTTACAGGTCGTACTTGTCGATTAAGGACTATTGAACAACCCAAGATTTCAGAATTAACTCTAGTACAAATAAAAACAGCTACCATGACGGTAGCTGTTTTTTTGTGCATTAAGAAATCAAAACTAATAGTTCGGCACTATAGACGCGGTGTAAACGCCGTCTTCAATGGCTTCGACAATCTTTTCAGCATCATCATTGAATTGCTTGTATTGAGGTTTGTCGAAACGATACAGCACAGTGAGCTCAGCTTCAGAAGCAATGGGCACATCAAAGTCTTTGGCAACCATTGCCCACACATACGCTTTTTCCATATGACCAAGGCTGTGGTTGATACTGGCCATCGACTTGAAGATTTCAGTGTTGACGACCGAACCATTTGAAAGCGTTAACGCATTATTGAGTAGTTTAAGCGTTTTTGCATGATCGCGGGTGGTATAGAAGGTGGCTAAGGCATATTGCATTTCTGCCGTATTTAACGCTTCTTTCCCTTCTAGTTGTAGGAAACTGCGTCTTGCGTTGGTATCCCCAGTTTGTGACCACATAAAATAAAGCGTTTCCGGGGTATTTGATCGCGAGAGTTCATCAACAATACGCTCAGACTCTTCGATACTATTCATTAAGGAGATGAAGCGACGTTCTTGAAGTTTGGATTGATCAATCGTTTCAATTTGTGCTGCAAGTTCTAAACACTTTTTGTAGGCAGAGACTAATTCGAACTCTTTAATCTTATTGGTATCGCTGGGGTTTTCTTTTGCTTCAAATCGATGCCAGACGAGGTCGGTACGTGCGACACGGCACTGTCCGTCGTTCATATTTAACTTTTCACACTGAAGCCACGGGTTGCTTTCGCACAATTGAGCGGTATTTTTGTTCCCGTCAAAACACCCAACCAGAGTGAAAGGCAATAGGCTTAGTACCAACCATTTCATAATTTTCATATTCCTTCACTTGTGATCAAATACACTTATTTTCAGTCAGGTTCTTGACTCAATTCTGATACGGGTTATTTTCTGGTGAAAATTGTTAAAACTAAGGCCTTACCATGGATGCAGAACAACTTCTTAGCGCAATGACCCCCGAGGTCTACGAACGTTTAAACTATGCAGTTGAAACGGGGAAATGGCCAGAAGGAACGGCGCTCTCTAAAGAACAGCGCGACTCGTGTATGCAGGCGGTTATGTTGTATCAATCGAAACATAACTCTGAAGCTCAACATATGACAATTGCAGCCGGCGGAGAAATTAGCTTTAAATCAAAGTCTGAACTAAAGAAGCAGTTTAAGTCCGACCAAGAAGATATTGTTAGAGTTAATCCTAATCATTAGGCTTAAATTACAACAAAGGGGTGGCACAGTGCCACCCCTTTTTTACAGTTAAGCTGTTTATTTATAAACAATAATACGATTTAGTTCAGGTTTACGTGAAGGGCTTGATTAAAGGTAAGCCCTCGGCTAAACGAATCGCAGGATAGGCTTATAAGCTCATCTCACCGCGTAACACTTGTTGCATTTGAGCTTTCACTTGTTCGTAGCTTAAGTTTTGGCTCAACAGGTAATGTAACTTCGCCAGTGCCGCTTCTGGTGTCATATCGTAACCACTAATAACTCCAGATTCTGCTAGTGCACAACCCGTCGCGTAGCCACCCATATTGACTTTACCGGCCAAACACTGAGTTAGATTCACTACAATCACACCTCGTTCTGATGCATCTTTTAAGTGCTGAAGTAACTCTTGATTTTGTGGTGCGTTACCAACACCAAAAGTAAGCAAAATCATTGCGTTAACAGGCTGTAGTAGCGTGTTGCGAATCACCTCATGTGAGATACCTGGGTACATAGTGATTACACCGATGGGTTGCGGAGTAATGTTATGAACCTTGAAAGCACCTTCAGGTTGCTCGTTTACCTTAACGTTATTGCTGATCTGGATATTGATACCCGCTTCTAGCAATGGGGTTAGGTTTGGAGAGGTAAACGCATTGAAGCCATCTGCGTGTGATTTTGTGCTGCGGTTACCGCGCATCAACTTGTTGTTGAAGAACAGTGTCACTTCGTTGATCGGGTAGTTCGCTGCAATGTGCAGAGCGTTCAGCAGGTTTGCTTGTCCATCTGAACGTAACTCTGCCAATGGGATCTGAGAGCCCGTAACAATCACAGGTTTGCCGAGGTTTTCCAGCATGAAAGACAGAGCAGAGGCGGTGTAAGCCATTGTGTCTGTACCGTGTAGGATAACGAAACCATCGTACTTATCGTAGTTCGCGCGAATATCATCAGCGATAGTCTGCCAATCAAGTGGCGTCATATCTGAAGAGTCCATTAATGGAGAGTATTCATGAATGGTGTACTCAGGCATTTCTGGGCGATGGAATTCAGGCATGCCAGCTAGCTGCTTATCCATAAAACCTGCGACTGGGACATAGCCGTGGTCCAAAGACTTCTGCATGCCAATTGTGCCGCCGGTATACGCGATATAGATGTGTTTTCTTTCCATGGCGATTAATACTTAGTGTGATATAGGGAACAGGGGGGCGATTATAGCGAATTATCATGCAATAAAAAGAGGCGCCTCACACAGAGGCGCCTCTTGATAACAAAGCGTTGAGCTTATCTTATTGAACTTGGCAGTTTAAGCAAAAAGCATATCGACCTTGTGGGTCGTTAAAGTTACCTAACAGTTGGCTATCTTGAGCTAACTGTTGAGTAACAGGCTGTAAACTGCTTGGAATCATTGACTGAATATCAAGGCCTATCGACATCTGAACTTGGTTCATAAATTCTTGAATAAATAGTTCAGTGGCTGAAAGAGGCTCTTCTACCCAGTAAATGTTGTAGGTCTCAAGCTCTGCAAGTGAAGCCGCAGCTGTAATCGCATCATCAAAATCACCAATTTCATCGACTAGACCTTTCTCGATTGCATCTTGGCCTGTCCATACTCGACCTTGAGCAATCTTGTCGACAGCATCGACTTCCAGACCGCGATTTTCTCCAACTAGGCTGATGAATCGGCGGTATCCGTTTTCAATGCCCATTTGGAACGCGTCTTTCGCGCCTTCGCTAAGCCCTGTTGTAATACCAAGACCTGAGAAAGGTGAGGTGCCAACGCCATCGGTGTAAACGCCGATATCGTTCAAGCCTTTCTCAAAGGTCGTGATAACACTGAAGATACCGATCGAGCCTGTTAGTGTGGTTGGTTGAGCCAAAATCTTGTCTGCGCCCATCGAGATCCAATAACCACCAGAAGCAGCCAGGCTAGACATAGAAACCACAACAGGTTTACCAGCTTGCTTGATCGCTTCTATTTCATTGCGGATAACTTCTGAAGCAAATGCGCTACCACCTGGACTGTCTACACGAAGTACAACCGCTTTTACTTTGTCGTCGTTGCGCGCTTGGCGAAGTAGGGCGGCCGTGGTATCACCACCAACGGTGCCACGTGGCTGCTTGCCATCCATAATTGCGCCGCTAGCGACAATTACAGCGACATCGTGCAATTCACTTGTTAGGTCAGGAAGCATGGTTGTACGGTACTCGTAGTACCCCAACGCGTTATAGCTGTCTTGACCGTCACTGCCGAAGACGTCTGCGAGCTCTAGACGAACTTGTTGGCGAGTTGCCAGTTCGTCAACTAAACCAAGCTTCTCTGCCAGTTTTGCGATATCGCCATCAACCGACTCAAGGTCTTTTAAGAAAGAGTCCATGCTTGGGTTCAAGGTTTTAGCATCGATCTGGCGGTTGTTGCTTACGTCATCAACGTATGCTCCCCACAGTTGACCCAACCAACGAGAAGCTGACTCTTTCGCTGCGTCTGACATATCGTCGCGAATGAAAGGTTCGATTGCAGACTTATAAGTACCGACGCGGAATACATGTGTATTTACGTCAAGCTTCTCTAATAGAGTTTTGTAGAATAGCGAGTAAGCACTGTAGCCTTTAAGAAGAACCCCACCATCTGGTGATAGGAAGACTTTAGTTGCGTAGCTGGCTAGGTAGTATTGGCTTTGGTTGTAAAAGTCACCCACCGCATAAATTGGTTTGCCAGTTGCTTTGAACTCGTTGAGCGCTTTAGCAATGTAGCGAAGCTTGGTCAGATTGGTTTCTGGCAGTTCTTTGAGTGCTAAAACGATACCAGTTACCTTGTCATCGTCTTTGGCGTAGCGAATCGTTTCAACAATATCAAACAGGACGTTCTCTTTTGGAAGGTCTTTGCCAAGCAGTGAACCCGTGACTGAATCCATCGGATTGATATAGCGACTTTGCTCCACGATAGGACCAGACAGGTTAAGCACTAAAGCCGATTCCTGTGGAACAGTGGGTTGAGTTGTGTCTGAGTGGAAGTATACAAAGTAGATGATGGCGATACTGAGTAAAAAGAAAAGGTTAACCAGCGCAAGACGCACAAACGTGATGAGCTTCCAAATCCCTTTAAAGATCATGCCTATAAATTTGAATATTTTTTTCATTCTGTCTCCGCAGTGAGATCACGTCGCTTTAACAAGCTGTAGTACCATTAATCTCAATAATATGAACTGCTTGATATCCTACGATAATTCCCTAGCTCAAACTACACCAAGAATTGCTAATCGATATATATTCTCATTAAGTGTAGTCATATTAGGGGTTTCTGAACGATTAATACGTCCTGCATTATGATCGGTGTTACAAAAATGTAAACAGTTGTTTGAACTTTTGGTGATTGAGTTATATTGTGGTCTGACCACAAGGATATAATAATAGAAGTGATGTCTGCCATGTACCCACATTTACTCGAACCACTCGATCTTGGATTTACTCAGTTACGTAACCGTGTATTGATGGGATCAATGCACACGGGTTTAGAAGAAAATAAAGAAGGCCTCCACAAGCTTGCCGCGTTTTATGAAGAGCGAGCAAAAGGAGGCGTTGGCCTTATTGTTACCGGTGGTTTCTCTCCTAATTTACGTGGCAGATTGACCCCATTTAGTGCTGAGTTCAGTAAAGTTAAGCACGCTAAAGCTCACCAAGTTGTTACCGAGGCCGTGCATAAGCACGGCGGTAAGATTGCCCTTCAGTTGCTACATGCTGGCCGCTATGCCATGCACCCATTCGCGCAAAGTGCTTCGGGCATCAAAGCGCCAATCGCTAAGTTTGCACCGAGTGAGATGAGCCCTCGTCAAATTAAAAAGACCATCGGTGCTTTTGCCAACAGTGCAGAGCTAGCTCAGGTTGCTGGCTATGACGGCATAGAGATCATGGGCTCCGAAGGTTACTTGATTAACCAATTTATCTGTAAACGTACCAACATGCGTTATGACGAATGGGGCGGTTCTTACGAGAAGCGTATGCGTTTCCCACTAGAGATCGTTAAATCGATTCGCGAAGCGGTGGGTAAAGATTTCATCATTATTTTCCGCTTATCGATGCTGGATTTGGTTGAGCAAGGCAGCACATTCGAAGATGTTGTACTTCTGGCTCAGAAGCTAGAAGAAGCGGGCGTGACCATTATTAATACCGGTATTGGTTGGCATGAAGCTCGTGTCCCAACTATTGCGACACAAGTTCCAAGAGGGGCATTCTCTTGGGTGACGGAAAAAGTAAAACCATACGTGTCGATCCCAGTGGTGACGTGTAACCGAATCAACACGCCAGAAGAGGCCGAACGTATCCTCAGTTCAGGACAGGCCGACATGGTATCAATGGCTCGTCCATTCTTGGCTGACCCTGACTTTGTTAATAAAGCCGCTCAAGACCAAGCGCAGTTCATTAACACCTGTATCGGTTGTAACCAAGCGTGTCTTGATAACGTATTCAAAGGCAAACGAGCGAGCTGCTTGGTGAACCCTCGCGCTTGTTACGAAACTGAAATTGTTGTGCAACCAGCTCAAGCAACCAAAACCATTGCCGTCGTCGGTGCTGGGCCAGCAGGTTTAGCTTGTGCAACAACGTTGGCACAGCGTGGGCATAAGGTTGATCTGATAGAGAAAAATGACCGCATCGGTGGACAATTTAGATTGGCAATGCAGATTCCGGGTAAAGAAGAGTTCAGAGAAACGATTCGTTACTTTGCTAACCAAATAGATGCATCAGGCGTGAACTTAAAACTGGATACTGAAGCGACGTTTGAGATGTTGTTGAAGTACGATGAAGTCGTGATGGCTGCTGGTGTTGAACCCAGAAAGCTTGATATTGAAGGGATAGATCAAGAAAACGTAGTCGACTATCAAACCTTGATTCGTGAAAAGACACCAGTAGGCGAAAAAGTCGCGATTGTTGGTGCAGGTGGTATTGGTATTGATGTGGCAACTATGCTGACAGAGCCGACTTCTCATAGCTTGGACGATTGGCTGCATGAGTGGGGCATTGATAAGAATATGGAGCACCCAGGTGGACTTTATCCTTATCCTGATTCGTTCAGTGATAAAACGGTTTGGGTGATGCAGCGTAAAGCGGGTCGTGTCGGTAAAGGTCCAGGTAAGACTACAGGTTGGATTCATAAACGCACATTAGAAAAACGTGGTGTGAACTTACTTGGTGGCGTGAGCTACAACAAGATTGACGATCAAGGTCTGCACATCAGCGTTGGTAAGAAAGATCAGGTACTCGATGCCGATTCCGTTATCGTGTGTGCGGGTCAAGTTTCTGTTCGCCCGTTTGAAGATATGTGGCAAGAGTTTGGTGGCAAACTTCACGTGATCGGTGGTGCTGATTACGCGGGTGAACTTGATGCGGTACGTGCTATTCGCCAAGGTGTTGAGTTAGCTATTAAGCTTTAACAACAAACAGAATGTTCTCGTTTGATAAGTTTGAATCAGAAAGTTCAATAAGCTGAACTAGACGGGTAACTAAGCTTGGACTAGACAGATAAATAAGGCTCCTAAGTCATAGATTTAGGGGCCTTTGTTGTTTCTAGTGTCGTTTCAAATATTGCTTCAAATAGACAGCCGTTGAGATTTATTATCGTTTGTGTTCTGTGCTACAGTTCAATTATACAAACAATAAAAATTAGTAAGGACTTCAAATGGATGCTTTGGATCTATTGCTCAACAGGCGCTCAATCGCAAAACTCTCTGATCCGGCTCCTGAAGGTGTGGCGTTAGAAAATATCATTAAAGCGGGCTTACGTGCTCCAGACCACGGCGCATTGACACCATGGCGCTTTGTTATCGCACAAGGCTCAGGGTTACAGAAGCTCTCTGATATTTTGGTTCGTGCGGCACAAGCTGACGAGAGCGAAGAAGCGGTCATTGAGAAAGTTAAAAAAGCGCCGTTTCGAGCTCCAATGGTGATCACTATCATCGCAAAGGTAACTGAGCACGAAAAAGTGCCAGCATTCGAACAACACCTGTCTGCGGGTTGTGCTGCGCAAGCAATGCAAATGGCCGCAGTTGCACAAGGCTTCCAAGGTTTTTGGCGTTCAGGCAAATGGATGTTCCACCCTGAAGTGCACCAAGCTTTCGGCTTAGAAGGCGACGATGAAATTGTTGGTTTCCTATACCTAGGCACTCCGGGCTGTACGCCAATGAAAGTACCAGAGCGTGACTTCTCAAAGTTCGTTGAGTTCTTATAGATCTCGTCAGTAAAACAACGACACAACGAATTGTTGAATGCTAACTGTATAAACAACCAGTTTTCCTTGATTTCTAGGGGCCACATTAGATAATGTGGCCCTAATTGTTTGTAGCATCTGGAAAAACATGTCTCGCCTTATTATTGCTGAAAAACCAAGCCTAGGCCGCGCGATCGCCGCCGCACTACCTAATCCACAAAAGAAAGACCAAGGGTTTATCAAATGTGGCAATGGAGATGTGGTGACTTGGTGTATTGGACACTTATTGGAGCAGGTTGAGCCAGACGCTTATGACGACCGTTACAAGAAATGGAACCTCGCTGATCTTCCTATTGTGCCAGAGCAATGGCAGCTGAGACCGCGTAAGACTTCAAGTAAACAGCTTACGGTGATCCGAAAGCTATTGAAGGACGCGACCCAAATTGTCCATGCGGGTGACCCGGATAGAGAAGGGCAGTTGCTAGTTGATGAAGTGATTGATTACTGCAAAGTATCCAAGGCTAAGAAAGAGTCGATGGACAGGCTACTGATCAGTGACTTGAACTTACCTGCCGTAAAACGTGCGCTCTCTCAAATGCGCAGTAACCGTGACTTTATCCCACTATCAATTTCAGCTTTGGCACGCTCTAGAGCCGATTGGTTATATGGCATGAACATGACTCGCGCCTATACCTTACTTGGCCAAAAGGCGGGCTACCAAGGCGTGTTGTCGGTAGGGCGAGTGCAAACGCCTGTACTTGGTTTGGTCGTAAGGCGTGATGAAGAGATCGAGAACTTCATTCCGAAAGATTATTTTACTCTGCATGCGCTGATCCCTTATCAAAACAACGGCCAGAGCTTTGATATTCGAGCACGTTGGAAACCAAGCGAAGCATGTAAGCCATGGCAAGATGAAGAAGGCCGGGTGCTCAATCGAAAACTGGTTGAGAATGTCGCTAACCGAATTGCGAATCAACCCGCGACGGTGACGGAATCAGAGCAAAAGCAAAGCAAACAAGCGGCGCCACTGCCTTATTCGCTGTCAGCTCTGCAGATTGATGCGTCTAAGCGTTTTGGTATGAGCGCTCAACAGGTACTCGACACTTGTCAGTCATTGTATGAGAAACACAAACTCATCACTTACCCACGTTCTGACAGCCGCTATCTACCTAAGGATCACTACTCGCAAAGAGAGTCGGTCGTGGATGCCATCGCTAACAATGCGAAAGAGCTGAAAAGTGGTGCTCAAGGTGCGGATCTTTCTCTTAAATCCAAAGCATGGAACGACAGCAAGGTCGATGCTCACCACGCGATAATTCCTACTCCGAAAAAGTCATCGGTGAACGGCCTGTCTGCCAACGAGATGAAAATCTATCAGCAAATCGCTCGCCAGTATCTAATGCAATTCTACCCACCTGCTATTTTTGCCGATGCCAAGTTAGTCTTTGATATTGCTGGTGGTGTGTTCATCGCAAAGGGGCGACAACTTATTAGCCCAGGTTGGAAGGTGTTGATGGGGAAAACGGACACCGAAGAGAAAGGCGACGGCACAGATACGGTTCCCCCATTGGATAAAGGAACGGTGCTGACTTGTCGTGAAGGTATTATTGGTGATAAGAAAACCGAACCACCAAAGCACTTCACAGAAGCGACCTTGCTACAAGCGATGACAGGTATCGCGCGCTTTGTCGCGAACAAAGACCTTAAAGCCATTTTGAAAGAGACCGATGGCCTTGGAACGGAAGCAACCCGCGCGGGTATTCTCGATACTCTATTCAAAAGGCAGTTGCTAACTCGCCAAGGTAAAAGCATTCACAGTAGCCCGGCGGGAAGAGGATTGATTCATGCCTTACCTGAGGACTCGACCTTTCCAGACATGACGGCTCACTGGGAGCATCAGTTGCAAGGCATGGCTGAACGAAACCAAGCGTATCAACCCTTCATGCAAGCGCTAGAAAGTAAGATCGATGGCTTAATGGGTAAGGTAAAAACAGGTGAAGTCCCTGAATCTCTGCGTCATCTGCCTAAAGTTGAAAGACCAGCATTCAAGCGCCGTAAAGGCGGTGGGACAAGGAAGAAGACTTACGCGAAGAAAGGCGCTAAAAGTTAATCAGTTAGAAACTGAAAGCTAACAACACCCATTATTGATATTGGGAATCAATATTAACGACCGACCTTGCGCCCACAACGTTTAAACAGCTGCTGCCAATAATCAACATGGCGGCGAGTTGATGCTCGAAAAGCTTGATGTGCATCTTGGATGGGAAAGTAATAACTGTGCAGTTCAGGTTGCGCGTCAAACATCCCAAGTTGCGGGGCTAACTGCTGATAATAGCCATCCAGCTGCGCCATGTACGGCTGAACTTTGCCTATAT
Source organism: Vibrio sp. 10N.247.310.24 (assembly GCF_041467175.1). Lineage (NCBI taxonomy): Bacteria > Pseudomonadati > Pseudomonadota > Gammaproteobacteria > Vibrionales > Vibrionaceae > Vibrio > Vibrio sp. 10N.247.310.24. The sequence continues at coordinate 15,949 of NZ_JBFSUD010000061.1, read as the reverse complement.
ATTGCTGCTCGAACACATTGTTGAGATAACGAAACTTGGTCGTGTCTCGTTGTTTACCACAGATGATATTGTGATCAAAAGTTGTCAGCTGTTTGGTGATGGTATCAAGTTCGGCCGAAGCTCGCGTGAGCGAGTAGTATAAATCCCCGAGCGTAGAGCTCTTTTCTAATACTTCTTGAACCTCAGTAGTCTTTCCCGAAACGAGCGGAACGTTTAACGCTTGATTGATATGTTCTAAGGCATCACTGGTTTGTCGTACCTGATCGCCGATATCAGCACGTAACCACTGACTACCACGCATTTGCGACTGCATGGCATCGCTGGCATAGATTAGATTCCACTGGTGCAGCGGAAACTGTGTGAGTTTCTGCTGCTCGATTTCTTTCAGTAGCTCTACGACCTCAGGGTCTAATTCGCTACCGGATAAACATTTCCCAACACCTGCAAGTAACGCGACTTGATAGTCGTAATTACGAAACTCATCCGCGACTTTGCCCAGAACCGAATTTCTTTCTGCAATCAGATTGAACAATCCACACTGACGAAGCTGGTAACTGTCGATGAGACCGATAGAAAGCGAGGGCACGTCAAGCAGCAGTTCTCGTTTTCTCGGTAGGCTTTCAAATTCCCATTCCTCTTTTATCTCGTCAGCATCTTGTACTCTGGCTATCTTGGTTTGGTAGTCGTCGAATAAGTCTCCGGGGCCATCACTAAAACAGCCAGCTAGCGTCACCGTCAGACAAAACAGTGTTGAGTGCTTAACTAGGTTTGAGAGAGGGCCATCATTCATCTGCGGGCTACCAGTCTATTTCGCTGCCATCGAAATTGAAGAAGTGACCACTTACTTCAGTATTCGCTGACTCGATGACTTTAATAAGGCCGGAAGCTGAAGTGTCGGTGTCGATCAGAGCATTAGGGCCGCCCATTTCGGTCTGTACCCAACCAGGATGCAGAGCTAACACCGTAACGCCGTTATCGGTTAAGTCGTTACTTAAGCTCTTCACAACGGAGTTTAGAGCGGCTTTGGAGGAGCGATAGATGTAGCCGCCTCCTGAGGTGTTCTCGGACATGCTACCGACTCTAGAAGACAGGCAGGCGATCTTTTTGACGTCACTACTTTCTATAAGAGGTAATAGAGTCTCGACAAGCTTCAATGGCGCAATGGTGTTGACTTCGAATACACGGCGCCACTCTTCGACATCGGTATTACCCAGACCATAACCTTTAGGACCATAGTAGCCAGCGTTGTTGATCAAGATATCAATCGACTCTATTTGCGAAGTGAGGTGGCTCACTGCTTGGTAATCGGTTATCTCTAATTGAATGCAGGTCAGATTGCTGTTGTGGTCTGCGAGAGAGCAGTTCTTTTGCTGAATTGGCATCACGATAAGTCGCGTACACCTTGTGGCTACCTTCCAAGTATTGTTGAGTCAGGCTTAAGCCAATGCCGCGATTTGCTCCAGTAATAAAAATAACGCTCATGGTGATTCCTTTTCAGTTCAATTAGTTAAGTTTGATGGCTTAACACGAGAAAATCAACGCTCCACCAACTGGCTATTAGCATACCTACAAAAATCATTACTGCAGCCATCGAACCACAGATCACACCACAGATGAGTATTACGTTTTTCATTGTTGTCTCTGGAATTAATTAAAGGTAATGATAACCATTATCATCAATTAAGGTTGTCGCCAAGTCTTAGACTGTTATGATTTTGAGATTGATACGTAATACGCCCGATCTATGACTCCTTTAATTTACCATCCAATTTATTCTCAGTTGCCTTTACCAGAAGGGCATCGTTATCCAATCAATAAATATCAACTGTTGCACAGTGCTGTGACGCACCACATGGATAGCGATCCAAAATGGGGTAATGCATTCGAAATGTTCCAGCCAATGCCTGTTTCGGTAGAACAAGTAAAGCAGGTACACGATGGTGAATATGTCGATTTGCTAGTTTCTGGAAATTTGCCAGCAGCAAAAATGAGACGTATCGGCTTTCCGTGGAGTGAACAGCTTATAGAAAGGACACTCTATTCAAGTGGTGGAACCTGCTTGGCCGCTGAAATGGCCATCGAGAGTGGTTTAGCGATTCATCTCAGCGGTGGCTATCATCATGCGCACCGAGATTTTGGCAGTGGCTTCTGTTTGTTGAATGATCTGGTCTTGGCGGCCAAGCACGCATTAACCTTTGAGCATATAGATAAAGTGCTGATCGTCGACAGTGATGTTCACCATGGCGATGGTACAGCGACACTTTGCCAAGAGAGCGATGAGATTATTACTTTGTCATTCCACTGCGACAAAAATTTTCCTGCGCGTAAACCGTTATCTGATTTAGATGTGCCATTAAGTCGTGAAACAGAAGATGAAGAGTTCTTACGTTGTTTTGAACAAGTCACCAAGTTGGCGATTGCGCATCACCAACCTGATCTCATTATTTATGACGCGGGGATCGACATCCATCAAGACGATGAACTGGGTTATTTGAATGTTTCGACAAAAGGGATATTTGAACGCGACTGTTTCATGATTGAATTAGCGAAATCAGAGTCTATTCCAATGGCGTGTGTAGTCGGTGGCGGATATCGAACTGAACATCAAGATCTGGTGCCGATTCACATGCAGTTATTGAAGGCCGCATTTACTGTCAGCAGTTGAGTGGTGAGCTTGTGTGATCTCCAGATACAAAAAAGCCGCTGATTTCTCAGCGGCTTTCTTTAATGTGGTGGAGGGATAGGGATTTGAACCCAACGCTCGCAACAAAAAATTAAACTTTTCCGTTTATTATCAATAACCTTTGAAGTGGTAGCTAAGCATTGGTTATCAATCTAGTACGTCAATTGACATTACGCTTTTTAATGAGGTAGTTCAAGCCAAAGTCATGATAAACTCAATAAATTAATCGCTTGTTTAGTTACATCTAAACAATTATGTGGTTTACCCACCCCACGGAAGTAGTCTTGGATAATACTTGCCCATTGACTTTCCGAGTAACCCTCATCTGCATCATAAATTGATGAGTTGTGCAGGCATTCGGTTCCTATCATTGCAAGTAAAACCTGATGATGTTCAGGGTAATGGGAGTCTTCTGGACGCAATTGTACGATTCCTCTTTCTCCTAATAACGCAGTTAAAACAGCGGCATCGGCTTTATGTCTTAGAATATGATCTGCAACATCGTTATGAAAAGTAAAAACCAAAACCCCAAAAAGTCTTAAGAGTCTGTAACTGAAATTTTTATTGGTGCTTAATGCTTCACGATTCGATAGTTGATGATAGATTTCAATATGTCGAACTAGAGTTTCAACTTCCCTTAGAGAGGTGTTGTTTGTTCGGATATACTGCCGCACCAAATTAAAGTCACTGTGTTGCCAAAGTTCTGTGTTATCTAACGTTTGGCTAGAACGGACTAATCGTTGGTAATGATTTACTGAAGCAAGAGTTAGTTCGGCATGTACTGAGGGTACTATCTCTGGAAGAGTAAACCTAAACTTCAAAAACTTATCTAAATATCGATTGGCATCCACTTCATCGCCATAGCTATTATTAATAGCAGCCCTTAGCTGCTGCGTGTTAGTAACTAAAACAAACTTTAGACTTGGGACGTTAAAAGTATGCTTAATTACCTCTAGCATACTTACTGCAAAGTCAGGGCGACATCGGTCAAGCTCGTCGATAAAGATAATAATCGGCTTGCTAGAACCTAATTCTTCAAGTGCCGTTTGAAGTGAGTTTAAATTTTGGTTGGATTGAACATGGTCTTTTATTAGTGCGTTTACCGAAGCATCAAGGGCTTTATCTGCTACTTTTTGAACTTCTTTGTCAAAATCATTCACAATGTCATTAGCCTCTTGGCGTAAAGCGTGGGCCACTAAAGCCTTACCAACAGCCTTAGCACCAAAACGAATAGCAGGCTTAGCCTTCTCAATAAAAGACTTCCGTTGTATTCCTTCAGGTATCAATTTAATAATTCCACTTAAGAGAGTAAGGAGTGGCTCATTTGCATGATCAGCTTGAAACGCATCGATATAAATTAAGTGACTAGTATCTCCAATTTTCATGAGTTGGATAAGCTTCTGGCAAAATTCAGTTTTTCCAGTTCCCCAGCCACCATCAATGACCATCGGTGAAATATCAATATCAGATTGAAGTAAAGTAATTACCTTTTCTGCTACTGGCCTACGTTGGAACTCGTCTCTTGTTTCAAATGTAATACTTGTCATAACACCATGCACCGCTCATTTGTTGTGAATAGAGTATTTTCACTTCAAAAAGTCAAATAATCAAAGTGTTTTGGTAAACGAGCAATTGATATTAAGTTTTTATTTACAATCACTTAAGACTACTTTAGTTGATATGTAATTTAAGTTGTCGCAAAACTAAAGTTCTTAGCTATTCTTAACCGATTTAAGAATTCTTAAAAAGCGGACGAAATTTTAAGAATGCCACCATTCTGGTGAAATGACACCGAGTGATTGACTACTCAGTGTGCAGCATGTCTGCTCTTTCCATTGGCGTTGCTATTTGTTCTACCAGACGCTAATTTTCCTGAGTCAGCAAAGCGACTTTGTTCTCTGAATCGCTAAGATTCTTCTCTAAAAGACGATGGTTAACTGCAAGTTCACTGTTGTTACTTCTGAGCCTATCCAATTGATTATCTCGCTTATTTAACAAGCCTTGTGTGGATTGTAGTTGAGTCGCCGTTTCAATAAGTCGTTCTTTCGCTTCTTCATGTTGTTCTGACAATGCAGAATGGTGTATTTTAAGTGTATTTAGCTCATTCGTTGCATAGTCCAACTTTACCAATACTTCCGCATGGGTCGTTTCCATTCTCGACAATTTAGCCGCCAGTTCGGATATTTTTTGCTTTGAATGAGTAAGCTCCGCTTCCAAAGCATCGCTTTTCTCTTCATAAAACTCATTGTGTTCGACTTGTTTTCGTAAACGTGCTTCTACGTCTTCCTCTGCTATCTCTTTAGCTTTTATTGCGGCATCAGATTTAATATCTAACTCTCTAACGCGAGCATCCATCAGCGCTTCATAATGATGCTGTGCCTTATTATTCAATCCGATAGCCATGTCCCGAAGTGATTTGCAAACGTCCTGCTCTTTTTTTGTCAGCATTTCTTGAATCTCAACAGGCAGTTCAAAATAAGCTCGTAAAGACCGCCAGTCTAAGCCGTCTTTGTCGTTGTTTGGCTCTGGTATTTCGGGAACTTTTCCGCTTTTAGTTAATCGGTCTAGGTCTGCCTGAATTGAAGAGATTTTTCCCCGACCGAGGATTTCTTTGATGTACCAGCCAGTTGGCTTCTTCCCTTTAACAGATAGTTGGGTCGCAATGTTTATGAGGTCGTCATCAGTATACGATTTCGGTCTTGCCATGTTATTTACCTATATTTTAGTTATTATTTAGGTTAGTTAGTTAACTGAGTAACTAACTTACTTATGACGGTGCTCTAAATCTGGGTTGTTATCGTTCTGGTTCGTTAACTGGTTACCAGGCTCTTGCAGCAAGGCAACTTCACCAGCGATTTTGTCTGATAGCTCAGGTGGCAGGTCTAACGTTGAGTTCAGTGCGGAGGCTAGATATTCACTTTGCTTTTTCAACACACCTTTGTCTTTTGCATTGATGGAAAGCAGGACTTTCCTAAATATATCAACGAGTTTGGGCACTAGAGCCTGCGTTAAGTTCTGTGTAAGTGTGCTCAGTCGTGAAGATTCCGCTTTCAGATCTGACACCTCTATTTGCATCATATCTCGCTCAACCTGTAATTGACCCAGCTTGACTTGTTCCTGAACGGTATCACCTATTAGGTTAGTCAGGTGTTTTTCGGTTTTTTCCTGCTCAATTAACAAATTAACGTGCTTCTTCTCGGTCAGCTCTATTTTGTCCTGAATTAGCTCTAACTGATGAGTATGATAGTTATAACTGCGTTCAGATTTCGGAAGGGTAGCCTCTCGGTTCATCTCTTTGCGTCGGTCAGATTGCCGTTCGGTTTCAGGAGCAAATATCACATTAAGCCCTTTAGCATGAAATAAGTGCTTATTCGCAAAATCCTTGACCATTTTTTGAAAAAAACGCCCGTAATCCTGCGATTCTTCACGAGTAAGTTTTCCGTTTTCGGGGAAGAAGTTTTTCACCGAGTACACTCGGTGGATATACTCGTTCACCACATAAATTTGTCTTTTGTGAAGATCATAATTGCCTGTTTCACTATTACGCCCTGAAAGGAAATAATGCGGGTGACAACCAGTATTTTGCTCAACACTCCGTTCGTCATCATGACCAATAATGGCTTCGATTGGATATTGTGGAAAATAATGAGTCAGGAACTTGCGCGTAAACTCAAGATACTCCTTCAGATTTACCGTATCAGAGCCCACTTCCCAACGGTGTGGAATCTTCAAGATACCCTCTTGCAAATAGACAGCATTAGTTGGCGCACGGCGTTGAACCTGATTATGGGCATTCAAATACGTTTCAAGCATTTTTATGCGCTGCTTTTTCCGTTGCATGTTGAGCTTTCTAAACCGTTCTATCTTTGAATACGAGACATGACCCTCGGTATCAAGCACTGTCTGAAGAAATTCAACGGCTTCGAGATTACCTTTTTGGGTTTCACTGGAAATCGCCTTTTTCATTTTTAGTCGATATTGGCGGTGCTGAGTTTGAAGTTTTTTCTGATTATAGATGCGCGGAACAGGGGCAATACGATACAGCAGCTCTGTACGAGTCTCTTCCGACCACGTATCTAATTGTGATAGCCTATCGTTACACCAGACAAGATTGTTAGCTGATAGCGCTTCATTCCATTCCAGCTTTTTAGTCGGTTTAGCCTTTGCTTGTGAATCGGATAAAGTAGTTCTCATTCTTAATGAATGCTTGAGCGATGCCTCACATTTAAGCCGACTCACCGACTGGGATGTGAAGTTAAACCTGCGATAAAAATAACGAATGTCTTTGTTCATTCTGGCCTCCCCAGAGGCCAGGTGCTTAGAGAGTCAAGAGAGGCTTCTCTTGCCCGCAGCTCACGTGCATCTTTTGCGTAGCAAAAGTGTGACGGGAGCGCAGCGGGTTGCTGTCGCGTTTCACTTTTCAAGTGAGCGACTTTGGCACGGCTAGTGCCAAATTTGGCAACGATATTGCCATGTGTGGCCCTGACAATGCCACACATGGCGGGGCGGAGAATACTCATAAAGTACCTCCGATAACACCTTGGATTAGCGCTTTAAGCTCTGGCCTATCTTGCAGAGCACTCACCAACGCTAATACATCTGATGGTACTTCAGAAGATACTTCAACGGGTATAACATCAGAATGTCCGAGTGCATCGGCAAGATGATTAGCTGCGACATTGGCAAAGTCAGGAGCATCTGAACGCATCCAGCGACCATAATGCTTATCTATCATATTTGTGCCAGTGTGCCCCATCTGACGTGCAATCCAGTCTTTACTAATTCCAGCAGTAAGATTTTGACTCGCATAAGTATGGCGTAACTGACCAACACCACGGTGCTGAACTTCAGCATTTTTCAGAAAAGGAGTGAAGAAGGTTTTGTTGAATTGCTTGGCATTCAGGAACGGTAGATTCGTTTTACTGTTATAAAAGACAAAACGCACTGTATCTTTTATCCATGTTTTACTGTCAGCTTGTAACACTGAGATGGTGTGTACCCGTTTTGACCCCGTCAGTTTTACCTGCTCTTTTAGAAGCGTTATCGCCAGTTCATTAAGTTCTACCGTCCGAACTGAACCCGCAGTTTTTGGTGTTTTATAATTATTCAACACCTTTGCTCGGCGAACATATAATTCTTTACGCTGCCAATTAACGTCATCCCAAGCTAGCGCCAGTAACTCACTGATACGAAGTCCTGTCAGTATATTTAAAAGCACTGCGCTTTTGCCGCTTAAACATTCTGCCAAAGTGTCATTCAGCTTCTTAATGTCAGACTTGCTAAGCGGGTTTGGTTCCTTGTTCGTGACGGTTAGGTTTTCAATTCCGTCCATAGGGTCACGCTCTATGACCCCATCACGCATTGCACGTTTGAACACCGCCCTGAGTATAATTAGGAATTCATTGATCGACTTGTTGCTGTATTTTCGGTGAAATGAAGTGATTAAGTCGTGAATGTCACTATGATTAACATCTTTTATCAAACGTTTCTTGAAGTACTTTTTGAGCTTTCCAGCTTTACTTCTGTCTACTCGAAGTGTTGAAGGAGCTACGGTATGTACACGGCTTTCAATAAATTTATCTATGACGACATTAACTAATGTCGAATTGCTGTTTTCCACGTTGATTGCACTTAGGCAGCTATCTGCTGCTCTCTATTTGAGAACAGCGTATAGGTAGAAAAAGCGAGTTTCAATATGAAAATACTAATATTTTTAATAGGTTAGTGTAAACAAATTGCCTTATCTTTTTTTATCAATAAGTTATTTCTTTGAAGTTTTTCAAAATAGTTGGCGGATAAAGCTATAGATAGGATTTGCATCCACCATCACTAATAAGAGCGGATCTAGGGGGGATATCCGAAAAACATTTAAAGAGATTCTGATTTTTGGATGCTTTCTAACATTTGAAGCCAACTATCAGCTTACAGATACGTGACCTATTTCATTTCCAAACGGGTGAGTTATTCTGACGTTTTTCCCAAGGGAGTTAGAAATTCGGATGCACTTTGTGCTGTGTGTCGACGCAGGCTAAATCAATGCTATTGAGTTTTACACAAGGAAAGAGACAAAACCTGATAGCAGTGGTCGTGCTAACACTTCTCTGGACAGAAACGTGTTTCTGTTGTTGCTCTTTGTGGTTGGGTGGTATTAGTTTTAGTATGGATGACCTCCAACTATGTTGCCAAACCTGTTTGACAACTGCAAAGGAAGCAATTGACCAATTTTTTACTGTAACTATTCCAGAGGTCGCAGGCTCTTTAACGTCTAGAGTTAATGAAAAATTTCTGGTACTAAGCCTGTCTGCACCTTCAAGTTTAGTGAGTATATTATAAGTTAATGCAATCTCCGAGGCTAACTCTACTAGCGGGTGGCTTATCTTCACTGTTTAGCGTGTTTGCGTGATCGTTTCGTATTCTTTCACCAAGTAATATGATGTTGACACATGTGATTATCGCTAAAGTCAACATCACAACTATCATCCGACTATAGCATTAGAACTCGTTTGACTTACATCAATAAGCAATTAATTGTTATCTGTTCGCATGCATAAAAAGTGAGTTATAGTGTCGTGGAGAAGTACACATAATGATTAGTTGGAGGTATTCGTGTCAGCAAAAAGTTTAGAGGAAATTACGAAAGGTTATTTTTCGGATATCCGAGACGGGCTAGAAAGCAAACGTTCTAAAAGAATTATAGGTAATGAAAATTTCTCAGCAGAGTCATTTGACGAGTTATCTGAATCGGTTGATTTATATAAGAGCGCTAGTGTTTCGCGTCGTTTAAAAGCGGAATCGAGCGGGGAGCTTACGGCTCCAGAAGAGTACACCTATCAGGACGCTTTACGACCATGGTTTAATAAGGTTGGATTAAACCAAAGTAAGGTAGGCCCGCATCCAGATTTCGCTCACTTAAAGGATTCGGATGAAATAGAGTTTCATCATATTGTTACAATGTTTGTAGACATAAAAAGAAGCTCTAGACTGTCTTTGTTAATGTCTTTACAAGATGCATATGTGGTGAAAAACCGAATTCTTCAAGCATGCGTTGATGTGATTCGTGCATTAGATGGTTACCCACATCGTCTTATGGGAGATGCTGTTATGGCTTTTTTTGGTGGGAAAGGCAATTGTCCTGAAGATGCGATAGCTAATGCTCTAAACGCATCTTCAGCGTTAAAGCTAATTCTTACCGAAACGGTTTTCCCAGAACTAAACAAACTTATAGGCAAAGACGTTAACCTAGGAGTTCGTGTAGGGTTAGATTATGGCTCTCATAAAGAGGTTGTTTGGGCCAATTATGGTTATGGTGATGCATCGGAAGTTACTGCTCTAGGTATACCAGTAGATCTTGCTTCAAAAGCCCAATCTCAAGCGCGAACGAATACAGCTATGTTGGGGCAAGGCATTTTAGATTATGTTGACTTTCCTGATAGATATTCTGAAATTAAAACCGTAGGTAAAGATAAGTCTGAGGAACGATATATATTGCCTAATATGAGCGACGAAAATGGTACTCCAATAAATCGTCGATGTCGTTTATTAAAAATGGAAATGTATCAAGATTTGTTACCAGTTCCATTAAATTGGAAAACTCTTGGAAATAGTCGATTAACCTATCGAGATAATATTAAATTCAAATGCTACTACAGGAAGAGTGATTCAGATGGTTGGGAAGAATATAAATCAGTTTCTTCTTTTTTAGAAAAAGATATGCAATTAAAGTTTGAGTTGGAGGTGTTAAATCCAAATGCACTTTCATCGCTATATCCTCTTAATGCGAAGTTTACAAAGAACAACCATGGTAAAGAAGCGCTTCAAGAAAAAAATGGTCTTACAGATACCAAAGTCCGTCAGATAGATAAACCTACCGATATGTATCAAAGTTCAATTGTACTTGATTTTCCAGAAGGTACTGCATATCGGGGACTGCACACTATGGAGGTTTCATTATCACCAAAATCGAATTTAAATGTTGTTATATATAGCGATATAATTGGCATCTTCATTAAATAATTAAATAATTAAATAATTAAATAATTAAATAATTAAATAATTAAATGAGGGGGAATGTTCCCCTCATATTTCATTTACAGATTGATAAGAACTTAGTAAATTCATGATGCTCAATAAAATAAACCATAGTAGCCAAACCTACCAATGAAATTGATAGTGCCACCCACAACCAATGTAAACTTTTTTTGAAGTTTTTCATCTTCTTAAAGCATATTTCTGAACAAATCCAATGATTTTCAAGGAGGTCTTCATTTATATTCTTTACAAACATATCATCGTTTATATTTATGCTTTCATAATAGAGCTTAAACTGCTCTAAATTAGGGCAATTTGAAGCTATTGATGCAAAAGATATGATTGATTCTTTTTCTGATGGCTTCAGGTTTGGTGAAAATATACTTTTTATAGTATAAAAGAACACTATCCAAGGTAATAATACCAATCCTAGAATTGCAACAGTCAAAGTTGCTGATATTACAGCACTGTCATCAGTTATAATGCTATAAAACAACGTTGAATAAATACCTAAAAATGTAACAGCAGCAGCTAGGCAAAAAGATGCTTTTTGATCAGCGGCCAGAGTGTAGCTATCTGTTCTTCGTAATGACTCAAAGAGTATCTGTGTTTTGTCTACCATGTTAATATCCCTGAATGATTTAGCCGATGTATATATCAGGCGCCTGACATAAAAAATGTATGATGACGTTTTGATGACGATCATAACAGATTCATGTCTGTTGTTATATTCGAATGACACAGAAGCTAGAGCGTAGTTATCTTAGGCATCCTCTCATTAATCTTAACCCTCCTCAACAAATAGCCTTTTACATAATGTTTTTGGGTGTTGATTAATTTTTGTCCAGTTACGAACAGAGCCGTTCAACAGCCAGACATAACTATAAGTATCTTAAGCTCAGTAGCGCGACCCGTTGCTGAGTAATCGCGCTAAAACACAAAGGGGTAGAGGCTCGTTACAGCACACGATGATGCAGTTGAAAAGCAACTATGGAGGGTTTCTTCCTAGTTGTCAGCACGTTTGGAAGGTTGGTATGTTAGCTTTAGTCTTCTATTAACGCATAGCTGACCCTATTAATTACCTCTGCTAACTGACTAATCGGCAATCGTTTCCCATACCGTCCGTAAGTCATACTGTTATTCCCGTGGCCGACGAGTTGAGCTGTGACGTGTTCAGGAATGCCTGATTGCTTCAACTCATCAATAAAGGTATGTCTAAATCCGTATGCAGTAGGTCGCTGACGGGGCTTCATTCCTATAGCAGTTTGATACTTACCAATTTTGATACAGTAAGATTTAGACCAATCGTTAAACTGATTATCTGGTATATAACTAAAAAGTTGCTTGCTGCTAGTAGTTTTAACCCTCGCCACGAAATCGAGAAACCCCATTTTTATTAGTTTCTCGTGGACAGGTACTTCACGGATGCTATTAACATTTTTTACATGCTTACCGTCTTCGCTTTCTGTAATTGAGAAATAGTAAATACCTTTCTCTTGCTTTATATCAGAAGCTTGTAGTTGGCAAACTTCAGAAGGGCGCATACCTGAAAGAGGTAGAATTTTTGAAATCCACTGAAACTCTTCATCTTTTTCTTTGAACAGAGGTGAACCGAAAAACTTCTTCATATCTTTCAATAGCCAACGATCCCGCTGTTCATCTTGGCGCTTAGTGGCCTTCTTCTGGACTTTTACATCCTCAAAAGCATTGAACCCTGTATAGTTCATCAGCTTGCAGTATTTAAAGAACTGGAAACAGGCGGCAAGGTACTCTTTATCTGTTTTAGGGCTTCGACCTTTTTTCAGTAATTCATCACGGTACTGCAAAGCATGAGCCGTCGTGACATCAGCAACTCTGTTTACTAGTGAAAACTGAATGAAATGCGTGATGCGTGATTCTAATTGATGAATTGTAAGCGGTCGGATTGATTGGAGCTTTTTAGAGTCGATAAACTTTACCAGTGCACATTTCAAGGAAATAAGTGATGTGGCTTGTTGTGTTAAGGACACTGATTGCGTCTGCATGGAAGTATTGCGTACTGGTATGGGTTTGGTTGTAAAAGTACTGTCGTTTTCGTCAAAGTTGCATCTAAGCTCATTGATGAGCTTATTTGCAGCAATATTGAAGTCTGTTAAGTGAGTCTGAGCTGTAATGCTGTCAATAAGCTGTTTGAGCTCTATCGCAACACTTAGATTGCGTAATGAGGCAACTCGACGATTTTTGGTTAGTAGTGAAATTTTTAGGTCGAAAGGAAACCCACGATCACGACAGTTCTTGGGTAGGCAAATACGGGTGTAGTAGTTATGGCTGGCAGTTTTGAATAGGTACATTGTCTCAGTCAATCCTTACGGTTTAACTTAGTACCCTTCAGATATGAAAAAAGCCGTTGATAATCAACGGCTTTGTCCATTTTAAAAGTGGTGGAGGGATAGGGATTTGAACCCTAGAACCGCTATTAACGGTTGCCGGTTTTCAAGACCGGTGCTTTCGACCACTCAGCCATCCCTCCAGCGCCGCGAATAATATAGTGGTGTGATTCGCTTGTAAATACCCTTATTAACTGACTGCTTTTTTTATGAACAAGTTTGTGTGTTTTTATATTGTCAGAGTGAAAATATATCGAAAAATGTTTCTGATCGCTTCGACTTAGAGGATTAGATCTCGTTTGAGAAAGGAAGATGGAGATAGGATCTCATACAACAGATGTGAGAAACGTCATTAAGATCGCAGCCTTAGCTTCTTGGTGCTTAGCCACTACTCCTCATTAGGTTAACTTGCCTTTATTGCTCATAAGATTCATAATAAATACATCTTATAGAGTGAAATATCCCAACATGCATATCACACGTTACACTGATTATTCCCTACGCGTTCTGATCTATTTAGCGATCAACAACCAATCTCTTAGCACCATCGGCGACATTGCTAACAGTTATGGTATTTCTAAAAACCACTTAATGAAGATCGTTCAGCAACTCAACCTCAAAGGGCACCTGATCGCTACAAGAGGAAAAAATGGTGGTTTGAAACTCAGTTGCCATCCAAGTCAGATCAACATAGGTACGTTAGTTCGAGAGTTAGAAGACAAACGTAACTTGGTTGAATGTTTTGGCGAAGATAATAGCTGTGTTATTACACCAAATTGCCAATTGAAAACAATCTTTGCTGAAGCTCAAGAGTGTTTTTACAAATGCTTAGACGCTTATAGCTTGCAAGATCTCCTCGGCGAAGGGCACAGCTACAAACTAGGGCAACTTTTGGCGGTTGACGTTATTTAAGTAAGTTTTGTTTACTCACTAGGTTTACGATGATGAAAGATTTAAATCAACCCCCTAACAATGGCGTTTCAATGACGGCATTTTTTGAGCTCGCGTTTCGACCGTTTTTTTTGTTTGCATCACTTTTTAGCGTTGCAGCTCTAGTTGGTTGGGCCGCGTTTTGGAATGGTAGCGCAACTCTGAATGTTTATGGCGGAGCAATGTGGTGGCATATTCATGAAATGTTATTTGGCTTTGCAGCTACTGTCGTGGTTGGCTTTTTACTGACGGCCGTACAAAACTGGACGGGTGTCCGTAGTATTAACGGACGCGGGTTAATGATACTTCTGGTTATCTGGCTGTGTGCGAGAATAGCCATGTTCCTACCTAATGCCTTTAGCCCTTGGTTGGTGGCTGGGCTCGATTTACTGTTTTTGCCTGTCGCTGTCATTTATCTTGCTCACAATATTGTCAGTGTGAAACTTTGGCGAAATCTATTGTTCGTTCCCATTTTGCTGCTAATGACTTTTGCCAATGCGGCGATGCACTATGGTGTTCTATTTCAGCAGCCAATCTTAATTTCACAAGCTAGCACAAGCATGGTGCTGTTGGTGACTCTAGTCATGTGCATTATGGGTGGACGAGTCTTTCCTATGTTTACCGCGAATGGCACACAGACACCACGAACCCCTGCATTACCATGGCTTGAAAAGCTGAGCATCGTGAGCACGATTTTCGCCGTTGTGTTGAGCTTTCAGATACTTCCAGTTCCACAAGATATCGTTGCTAGCGTGTTTATTGTCAGTGGCCTGGCAAATGCGGTTAGGGCGGTAAGGTGGAAAATATGGGGCGCTTTTAAGACTCCTCTTGTGTGGTCTTTACACTTAAGCTACTGGGCCATTTCGTTAGGATTGGTCTTGTATGGCGTTTCGATCATTTCGTCATTGGTCACACAATCACAAGCGATTCATGCCTTAACCGTGGGTGGAATGGGGGTGATGATCTTATCAATGATCTCACGCGTCTCTCTAGGACATACAGGTCGAGCTATTGCGATTGGTAAAATAATGACTGCGGCGTTAATTGCCATTGTTTTTGCCTTTATTGTTCGAGTATTTGGTGGATACTTTACCAATAATATTGTCTCTATCATCACCTTATCGAGTGCTCTGTGGGTTGTCGCGTACAGTTGTTTCGTTGTGTTGTACTTACCAATTTTAATAAAACCAAGGGCTTAAATACCTCAAGACACCAAGCAGCCAATTTGGCTAATATTAAAGTTGCATTTAAAATGCACCTTTAATATTATGACCTTAATGAGTTACTTAAATACAATCAAAGAGAGCATAATTATGAGCTGTTGTGGCGGATGTGGTGGTTCAAACCACGAAGAAAAAGCAAATGAAGCTGAACAAAAAAAACAAGCAGAGCAGCAAGATACTAAGCAAGAAAACGCTTAATTAGATCTGCACTCAAGCCAAGTTTAAAAATCCAGAGACTTCGATGAAGCCTCTGGATTTTTTTATCGTTATGTATTCACAATGAGAACCTGAAGAAACCTAGGGCACTATTCCAATAAACATCCCCCAATTCTTCAAGTTACTTGGTCATGCATTGGTGGCGTAGGTCTACATGTTTATTGGCAGGGATGTTTTGTTGCAACAGTGACGTCGAATTTCGATAGGTTATAAAGGTAAAGAGTCAGTTACCTATGCTATATGTTTAAATACAACAGAGCGGTAATAGGCTTGAAGTTGCCGTGATAAACAGGTTTAAGTCAGATTCCGATAGTTAAGGACTTTGACTGGTTGACTAACTGACTCTTAGATTCGATTAACTTTACGCTAGATGCAAAAAAGCCGCTGATTTCTCAGCGGCTTTCTTAAATGTGGTGGAGGGATAGGGATTTGAACCCTAGAACCGCTATTAACGGTTGCCGGTTTTCAAGACCGGTGCTTTCGACCACTCAGCCATCCCTCCA
>NZ_JBFSUD010000060.1:0-29053 GCF_041467175.1 Vibrio sp. 10N.247.310.24 | reverse complement strand
GCTGATCAGATCGTAGGTTCTTGATTTAGTTCCATTGAATTACGCAACAAAGCCCATGTATGCGCCAACTTAACGAAACAGGCTATATGTCTAATCGAGGAAGACAGCTTGCCGCTAGCTGTTTGATCTATGAACTAGGGATCGATTGGCGACACGGTGCAGCCTATTTTGAGAGCCAACTTATCGACTATGACGTGGCATCAAACTGGGGTAATTGGGCTTACATAGCCGGAGCCCTCAACTCTCAGGTAAACACCCAAGCCAACAAGCAAAATAATGCTAAACAACCTAAACCTAAATCACGACATTTTGATTTGGGTAAGCAAACGGGTATGTACGATCCAGACCATGCGTTTATCAACAAGTGGAATGCGAGAAGCAAAGAACTTGTCTTAACCAACAATCAGGATGTGTTATGAATTTCAAAACCGTGCGCCTTGTTTTAGGCGACCAACTCAATATCCAGCACTCTTGGTTTCAACAGGTTGATGACGAGGTCATTTACATCGTCGCTGAACTCAAGCAAGAGACTGACTACGTTGCATCGCACATCCAAAAGGTGGCCGCTTTTTTCTCTGCGATGGGCTACTTTGCCAACGAACTCAAACAACAAGGTCATCAGGTACTCCACCTCACTCTTGATGACACCACGCAATTTGAAAATCTCGATGCGCTATTGCAACACTACGTACACGAATTCGGCGCAGAGAAATTCGAATATCAAAGGCCAGATGAATATCGCCTTTTAGAGCAGATGAGCAAGCTGAAGCTCACTAATGCGACCAAAGGTTGTTGTGATACGGAACACTTCCTCTTTCCATTCGATGAGGTAGAACAACAGTTTCCGAAAGACAAACACATCATGATGGAACACTTCTATCGCCGAATGAGAAAGCGTTTCGACATTTTGCTAGAAGACGGAAAGCCCGTTGGCGGCAAATGGAATTACGACGCGAACAATCGAAAGAAGCTCAAGAAACAAGACATCGAAAACCTGCCTCAGCCTTTGATGCTTACCAATGACATAACCGACATTTTGCAACGTATCGAACGTCACCAAGTGCAAACCATTGGTCAAATCGGTAACCAGTTACTATGGCCAGTTAACCGCGCACAAAGCTTGTCTCTGCTCGCTCATTTCTGCCAGGTTTGCTTACCGTTATTTGGGCAGTTTCAGGATGCGATGACTACAGAACACGACTCTAAATGGAGCTTGTATCATAGCCGTATTTCGTTTTCGCTGAACAGTAAACTGCTGAGCCCTAAAGAAGTGATTGATGCTGCGTTATCAGCTTATCAAGCTCCTTCTAAGCCAAATGCACCCACTATCGATATTGCACAAATCGAAGGGTTTGTGCGCCAAATACTGGGGTGGCGAGAGTACATACGTGGCGTTTATTGGGCGAACATGCCTGCTTACGCCAACAAAAATCACTACGCAGCAGACCGTAAGTTGCCTCATTACTTTTGGGATGGGCAAACCAAGATGAATTGTATGAAGCACGCGATTGATCAATCCCTCGAGTTTGCTTATGCGCACCACATTCAAAGGCTTATGATCACAGGTAACTTCTGTTTAATTACGGGCATTGCTCCGGATCAAGTAGACAGTTGGTACCTTGGTATATACGTCGATGCGATTGAGTGGGTCGAAATGCCAAATACGCGAGGTATGGCACTGTTTGCGGATGGCGGGATCGTCGGAACCAAACCATACTCTGCCAGCGGTTCTTACATCAACCGTATGAGTGACTACTGCAAAGGTTGTCACTACAAGATAAAAGAACGCAGCGGAGAGCAATCATGCCCTTTCAATAGCTTGTACTGGCGCTTTATGAACCAGCACCGCGATGCGTTAAACCGTAACCCACGCATGGGCATGTTATATAGATCTTGGGACAACATGGACGAGCAATCACAACAAGCGATTCTCGATACAGCTGAACAACGAATCACAAACTTGGAGAACTTATAATGGTAGAGCAACTCAGATTACACATTTTGGTGGTTGGTGGGAGTGGCGGTATTGGTTTCGCTGTGGTTAAACACCTATTATCTGAGCTGTCTCGGTTTGATTTTCTTGATGTGCATGTAGACGCGACTTACCACTCTCAACAGCCAGAACTAGAAAACAGTCGTTTGAACTGGCACAAAGTCGATGCAACCAATGAAGCTGATATTGAGCAACTCAGCAAACAGTTTGAAAAATTGGACTGGTTGATAAACTGTGTGGGTATGCTTCACACACCAGAGCTCGGCCCTGAGAAAAACTTGTCTTCTATCGACCCTGAGTTTTTCCTGAAAAACATTTCGGTGAATACCCTACCCAGCTTATTATTGGCAAAGCACTTCACACCGGTTCTTAGAACGAGCGACAATCCAAAGTTTGCTGTAGTTTCCGCAAAGGTAGGTAGCATTTCAGACAACAGATTAGGTGGTTGGTATAGTTATCGGTCATCGAAAGCGGCACTCAATATGTTCATCAAAACCATGTCGATTGAATGGCAACGCACCATTAAGAATGGCACAGTACTAGCGCTACACCCGGGCACAGCAGACACGGCTTTATCTAAGCCTTTCCAGACCAATGTCCCTGAAGGTAAGTTGTTTGAGTCGAGCTATGTCGCCCATCAATTGGTGGACATCATTCGCACTGCTACACCTGATAACAGTGGGCACTTCTACGCTTACGATGGTGAGCAGTTAAAGTAGTAGTTAATACCAGTGGCCGTCTTTCATGAGTGTTAAAAAAAATAACCCAACAGAGTTGAGGCTCTATTGGGTTATTTTTTGAAAGAGCGCCTTAGTTTTTTAAGGCGTTATGACTGACATTTTACGAAAGATCAAAACGGGTCATTACGACTACTCAGCCCAATTGAACTTACTGTCGTCTACACCTTCTTTCTCTTCTTTAACACGCTCGCGTCGGTGTTGTTCTTCAATTCGCGCAGCATCTATCTCTTGCATAATGGCTTCGATGTCTGCCAAATCGTCAGTTTCTGTAAACTCGCCCGTCAGCTTGCTGTCTGGCTTTAAGTCGCCTTTCTCGTAAAGCGCCCACATTTCCTTGGCATACTCGGTTTTCGCCAATTCAGGAGCAAACTGAGCGTAGTAGTCACGGATATTATTGATGTCACGAGCCAACATCCACTCAGCGTTGTTGTTCGCCGAAGCATCAACCGCTTGTGGTAGATCGATAATCACCGGACCGTATTCATCAACCAATACGTTAAACTCAGACAAGTCACCATGGATCAAACCAACGCAAAGCATTTTAACCACGTAAGTCATCATCACCGCATGATCTTCAATCGCTTGTTCTGGTGGCATTACAACATCGTTCAAACGTGGTGCAACATAACCATCATCGTCAGTGACCAGTTCCATAAGCAGCACGCCATCAAAGCAACCGTAAGGGACAGGCACACGTACGCCCGCTTCTGCCAGTTTATATAAGGCATCCACTTCAGCACTTTGCCAAACCTTTTCTTGTTGCTCTCGACCAAAGCCAGAGCCTTTTTCCATCGCTCGAGCACGGCGGCTATTTCGGACTTTTCGGCCTTCACGATACGCGGTCGCTTTTTTAAAGCTGCGCTGGCTAATTTCCTTATATACCTTGGCACAACGGATCGTATCGCCGCAGCGTACAATGTACACAGATGCTTCTTTGCCACTCATGAGTTGGCTTGTCACCTCGTCGACTAAACCATCGTCAACTAAAGGCTGTATTCTTTTAGGTATCTTCATGTCGTCTTTATACATGAGTTACCTGACAGATAAAATATTAACTCGTTAAATGAGTGGTTATTCTCAATAGATTCTTAAATGAAGGGAGATTATGTGGGTTTTGTCTTATGGCGACGACAACGTTCAGAGCAATAAATCACCTCTTCCCAACAACGTTGCCATTTTTTACGCCATGAGAATGGTTTGAGGCAAACGGGACATGTCTTGGTGGGTAGATGTGGTTTCTTGTGCATGGCCGCTTCCTTTTTGATGAGTCCACTTCCTGCGTCTACTAGTGATTCTCTATTACGCTCGATTCTCGCTTCAGGGAATGACGAAGGTAATACGACCAACCCCAGATTCCCTATTACGTTCGTACCTCACTTGAAGGAATGACGAAGGTAAAACCAACAAACCTAGAGTCCCTACTACGTTCGTAGCTCACTTTAGGAAATGAAGAAAGTAATACCAACAACCCCAGATTCCCTATTACGCTCGTGCCTCACTTTAGGGAATGACGGCTGCTTTTTATTCGATCCTGACATTAAGGGATGACGGCGAAGTGATTAATTACAACTTCCGACTCCGTCATCCTCGAGAAGGAGGAACGACTGAGTCGGGGATCTGCTTCATCTAGCTTTATTTCTATTTCTGCGCTGATGGAATATAGCTAGAACCTAAGCAACAACCTTATACTGCTTCTCCATCTCACTGACACCTAAGCCAGAGTATTTTGTTACTTTAAGCTGAACAGGCACTCGCTCTTTCAGTGCTTCAACGTGACTGATGACGCCAATCATCTTGCCTGACGCATTCAGGTTATCGAGCGCGTTTAGGGCAATGTCCAATGTGTCGCTATCCAGCGTGCCGAAACCTTCATCCAAGAACAGAGAATCAATACTGGTTTTGTAGCTCACAAGATCAGAAAGCGCTAATGCCAACGCCAAGCTCACCAAGAAGCTTTCGCCACCGGATAACGTCTTGGTATCACGCATCACATCGCCCTGCCATGTGTCGAGCACTTGAAGTTCTAAGCCATCATCGGCTTTACGTTTTAGCTCATAACGACCATGTAAACGCTGTAGCTGCTTGTTCGCCAAATACACCAAGTTTTCCAGAGTTAAACCTTGGGCAAACTTACGAAATTTATCGCCGTTCTTAGAACCGATAAGTGAGTTCAGACGTGAGATATCATCAAACTCGACCTGCTGTTCGTCGATCTGCTTGAACAGATCTTGCTGATTACTGCGGTTCTGGCTATCCGTTTCAAGATTGGCAGAAATTGCGCCGATCTTTGTCGCATGGCTTTGTTGTGCGTTTTGGCATTCAGTAGTTGCTTCTTCAACTTGCTGTTGGTCTTGCTCTTGCCATGCTTTCGCATTTACGTGGTTTTGTAGCTCCACTTGCGTCGCTTTGGCGGTATTCAACCTTGCTTGTGCACTGACAATCGCTTCGTCTAAAGACTTCTTCAGGCTTTGAAGTTGAGTTCTAACCTCCTCATCCAACAACGCCGCTTCAAAATTTACCTCATCTTCGAATGGGCTCGTTTTCAGTGCTTCTAACCAAGCATTCGACGCTTGTGTGTAACTTGACTGCTTGCTAGTCAACTCTTCAGAGAAGCTAATGTGTTTGGTTTGCTCAGTTCGATGTTCCAGCTCGGAGCGGTTAAGCACCAACTGCGCGGCATCAAATGCATTTACCGCTTCGGTGACTTTTTGCTTCATCGCATTGCTGGTGGCTTGAATGTCTTTGTCACCAAACAACTCTGTTCTTTCAGCACTAATACGAGTCAACTCTAACACTAGAGACTCACTCTGTTGCGTGAATGTCGCGAGCTCTTTCTCAACACTGCTTAGCTTGTCATCTAAGGTTTTCAGTTCGGCATTTTGAGTAATCAGCTGCTTTTCAATATCGGCCTGTTGCTGTTTGGTTTGCTGCCATGTGCTTGATGCTTGCGATTTCGCAGTAAACCAATCATCAATATGTTCAAGTTCAGGCGCTTCGATAGCCGTTTGAACAATGCTCTCTTTCAGAGCGTTCCATTGCTGCTCTTTCGCTTGAGCAATCTGAGTCACTTGCTCGTTTGCGACTTGGTTTTGCTTATTCAGATCCGCTAAGCGTTGCTCGGCCAACTCGAGATTAGACTTCGCCTTGTCAGCCCTAACACTTACCGACAAGCGTTGTTTCTCAGCTTCGGCATAGTGTGCTTTAGCATCACCCAACGCTTTGAGTTGCTGCGAGAACTGACTTAGTTGAAGTTCACACTGCTGAGCAAAGGTCGCGACTGTAGCTTCATTGCCTAAATCGTTTACCGTTAGCAGTGCTAGCTCTGGAGCCGTGTCAACGAAATCAGATAAGCTATGTTGAAGCTTGCCGACAACGCCTTGCCAATTCATTTGAGCCTGCTGAATATCCGCTTGTGCACGCAGGATGTCATCGTTCAGCGCGGCAACCATAGGGGCAAGAGAATCTAACTGCTGACGATGCTCTTGGCCTTCTTTTTTGATGGCCGTTAACTCTAGGTTTTCCGTTTCTTTTTGAGCAACCAAATTTGCAATATCTTGCGACTGCTCAATCGAATGGTCTGTTGAACCACACAGTGGGCACTCAGATCCAGATTCCAGAGCCGCACGGTATTTTGCCAATTCGCCTTCTTGATCAATCAAACGCGTTAATCGCTCAAGCGAAGTCTCTTTCTCTTTATATCGCTCGACTAACACTTCACGTTCTTTCGAAAGCTTGTCGACCAATTGGGTGTTGGTTTGATGTGCCTGTGTTTTTGCATGCAGCTGTTGCTGGGCATTTAGGAAACCACGATTGGTCTCAAGTAATGAGTGCGTATTACGATTCCAAAACTCCAACAGATCTTTTTGCGAATTCAACACTTGCTCGCTAGTGTTGCCTTGCAATGCTTCCCACTGTTGCTTTGCACTACTCTCTAGCACCACCAATTCAGCTAAGGTCTTATCTTGCGTTGCTTTAGCGTCTTGCGCAGATTTGATGATCGTTTGCTGTGCATCAACCGCACACAAAGCTTGCTTCGCTGAGTTTAGTTGTTCTGCATGTTGACGCTCTAAAGTACGAACTTGCTCAACTTTGGCTTGCCATTGACCTAGGTATTTTTCCAGATGTTGATCAGCTTGATGTGTATTTAAATACTCAGTGCTGAGTTGATCTTGTTGCTTCAGTGCATCTATTTTTTGGACTAAACCAATCTGTTGATTGCGCTGCTGCGTATGTTGCTCGTTTAGCGTATTCGTTGCATTAACGGCCGCAATTTGTTTATCTTTGAGTACGGCGATTTGGTTATCGAGCGGACGCACCAGATCGATGATCTTCTCTTGATCTTGTTGCTCGGTTTTTACTTGTTCGACAATTGCACTGCTTTGAGTCAATTTAGTTTGCGCGTCTTGCTTCTCTGCATCACGAACCGCCAGTAACTTAGTGCTGTTATCTAAATGAGCTTGAGTGGTGTTTACCTCTTGTTCGCAACGCTTTAAATCTTTGTGCACTGGGCGTAACTTTTCAGCTGGCTCATTGTTTGCCAAACGCTCTAATGAAGGTTGGTTTCGGTCTAGTTCATCTTGAGCTGTTTTAAGATCGTGCTCACTGGTCGCGATAGTTTGCTCAGCTTTGGTCACGTCTTTCCACCAGCTTAGATGCGCTTGCCACTCTTTTAATTGCTCCGCTAAACGCTTCTGTTCCGCTTCTAACGTTTCTCGCTCTGCGGTTAGCTCTTGGATTTGCTCTTCAGACAGTAAGCTCACACCTTCTGCTTTCGCTTTAAGGTGATTAAGCGACTCTTCACTCGACTTGAAATGATCGTAGATGCGCTCAGAAATCAGGCTATAGACTTCTGTGCCCGTCAGTTCTTCAAGTAGCTCTGCACGGTCGTTAGCATTGGCATTTAAGAACGCCGCAAACTCACCCTGAGACAACATGATGGATTTAGTGAAGCGTGAAAAATCGAGACCTGTTACCTGTTCTACCAACTTGGTTTTCTTAGTCAGCATGGTCTCTAAGACTTTGTCAGTATCCGCATCCGCAAATTCACACGTTGGCGTTTGTAATGCGCCATCGTGTTTTCCGCGCGCTCGCTTTTGGTGGAAGTTAGAGCGATACGTTTTGCCCTGCACTTCAAACTCCAGCTCAGCAAAACACTCACCCGTGCCACGCGTCATTAATTCATTGTTGCCTTTGGCAATGCTCTTCAAGCGTGGCGTGCGGTGGAACAATGCCAAACAAATCGCATCAAGAATGGTGGTTTTACCCGCCCCTGTAGGGCCAGTAATCGCAAACAAGCCATTTTCTGCAAACGGTGATTGGGTAAAATCGAGCTTCCAACGCCCTTTCAAAGAGTTCAGGTTTTCAAATTCTAGGCTTAAAATCTTCATACTGGTTACTCTTCTACTTTGTTTGGTGTTTGAGCGCTTTCAGACACTTCAACCATCACTTGTTTAAACTTCACTGTCATTCGCTCTAAACGTGCTTTTTCAGAATCGGTTTCAAATTCTTCTAAGGCAATACGCTTCGTAAACAAGTCCATTGGGCTCAATTCTGACAGCGTTTCTGCCGACTCTTGCTCTAAAGCTTGGTTACGGCGTTCTCTTGCTCGGCGCAGTTGCAGCACTTCAACGTTCAATCCTTCGGTAAGTGCGCGCATACGTTCTTGAAGATCTGACAAGTAATCTTGCGCTTGCACTTCTATCGATAACCACACGCTTTGGTCACTATCTAAACCTATGTATTGGTTCAGTTGAGATTCGATCTCGTTCAAGTCGCCTTTGATTTCAGCTAGGGGTTGGAACGTTGGAACTGGCAATTGAGAAATGGTGCGCTCGCCTTCAACAAACTCAACTACACAGACCTGCTTTTGAGATTTAAGTTCATCAAAGCTTAATGGGATTGGTGAGCCGCAGTAACGAATGTATTCACGCTTTGCCACCACTTGTGGGCGGTGGATATGACCAAGTGCAATATAGTCTGCGTCTGGGAAGCCATCAGCGGCAAAACCATCAAGGTTGCCAACATAGATGTCGCGTACCGAATCCGATTGTTGAACCCCCATCGCCGTTAAATGACCCGTAGCGATAATCGGCATGTGCTCGCTGTTTTCAAACGTCGCACGCTTTTCTACAGCGGCATCATAAACACTTTGGTAGTGCTGTTTAATCGCATCACCAAGTTGCTTCTGACGCTCAACGCCTGTGACGCCCGCCTGGCTGGTCAACACATCACGAGGGCGAATAAAAGGAATGGCACAAACCAGCGCTTCTACATCGCCGTTCTTGCCTTTTAGTTCGACAACCTGAGTCGCATGATCTTCATTGGTATTAGGAATCACGTCTGCACCCATGTATTTGAGCAGCTGTTGTGTCTCTTTAAGCACAGAGACTGAATCGTGATTTCCACCTAATAACACCAATTGGCAGCCGATCTTGTTCGAATCGACCACAAACTTGTTATACATCTCACGAGCGTAACTCGGCGGTGTGCTGGTATCGAAAATGTCGCCAGCAACAATGATCGCGTCGATGTCGTGCTCTGTAACTTGCTCAAGTAACCATTGTAAAAACCGTTCATGTTCATTCTTACGGCTTTTATTGTAGAAGTTTTGGCCAAGGTGCCAATCGGACGTGTGAAGAATCTTCATTGCTGCTCACTGGAAGTCGGTAATACCTTTAATCTACCAAAATAGTAGAGATAATTCCCTTTTATAAGCTTGTGAAAACCAACTAATTTCAGGCTTTGGACCAACTCCGCCCACAGCGTGACCAATCGTTATTTTTGACATAAAAAAACCGCTCAACGTTAGAGCGGTTATAGATGTCCATGACATTAACTGTAAGTTATTTTACAGAGGTCATTAAAAATTGTATGAAGCACCCAGTGTTACTGTGCTAAATGCGACATCACGACTTGCCAGTCTATTACCATTAGGGCCGAAGAATTCGATATTTACTGCATCTGCTTGCGAGATTAAACGTAAGGTTAGGTTTTCTACTGGCGTATATTCAACACCTATACCAAAATGAAAGCCTGCACCAGAATCATCATCAATGTAACTAGAGCCCTTAGAGTTTAGATCAACGTAGCTCAGGCCTGCGGTTACAAACGGACGAATTGAATTATCAAACGTGTAACCCAAATTTGCCGCAACAGAGAAAGATGTTGGTGAAAGTACTTTAGTGCCAAATTTTTCGTAATCAGCATAATCTGTGTAACCAAGTTCGATACCAACAATGCGGTTAAATTGGTAACCACCGTAAAGGCTGTACCCCATGCTTTCAGCATCTAAATTACCTGCGCCATCAGTGTCTGAGTCTTGATACACGCCAAGGCCAGCGCCAATGTATGGACCACCCTCGATACCAGCAGCAAATGTAGGAAGTGAAACTAAGCCAACTAGGCCCAATAGAAATGATGATTTAAGCATGAAAATACCCTTTTTTTGTCTGTCCTACAGCAACGTTGACCAACAGCCAATAGTTTCCGACACTATTCCGCCTGTTGCGTTACTGTTTAAAATAAATTAAATAACCAGCCCCTAATGAATAATAAAACACTGTTCATTTACGGGGCGGATGAGAAAGTACCACAAGATTTTTAGGTCATCAAACGAACAATCATAGATATTTAGTTCAGTCTTATTTATGAGACAGATATATTTCCTGAGAAGTAACGAGTACTAAAATACGTATAAACCTGATAGTAAACCTGAGCACTCTCAATATTAAGTTCATTATAATCATACTGTTACCGTACTAACTAAATTGTTACTCGTTCTCAAAAACAACCTGAATCTTCACGCCTAAACATAAAAACCCATCCTGCTCCTCTCTTTTTCCAATAAAAGATATAAAGAGAAGAATGAGTTTAATTTTGGGAGGGTATTTATTTAGAACAGCCTGCTATTAAAATATATTTCAATTTAATTCATATTATTAACGAGCTTCAGCGAGACTAGCCAAATAGTTATTCGTTAAATAAAAGCCGCTGAACTTCTCAATAAAGTCCGCAGGAACGGTTTTATCGGTCAAGCCAGATTCAATCAGCGCCACTTGCCACTTCTGTACTTTCGGGAAGCCTTCAAGCATATCAAAACCAGAGCCCTCTTTAATTACTGACGCTCGGTGCAACAGTGGTAGCCAAGCGATGTCGACGTTAGAGATGTAATCGCCTTTGAAGAAGTCGCTGTCACCCAGCTTGTTCTCGGCCTTTTGGAAGGATTTTTGAAGATTCGCTAAACGTGTCTCAAAGGTTTCTTTGTCTTTACTGCCCATCGTTCCACATTGCGGCATGTAATGTTTGCTTGCCTGATAAGACCAAGCGCGATCTAGTGCTTTTTGCTCTGCAGACACCTCTTCTATCGGCGAATATTTATCGTCTAAGTATTCAACAATTGCATCTGACTCAAACAGAACTGTGTCATTTTCTGTAATCAATACTGGCACTTGTCCGTTTGGCGAAATATCTAGGAACCATTGAGGTTTATTATTTAGCTCAATGTATTCAATTTCAAATGGGACATTTTTCATTACTAAAGCACCCATTACACGTTGAACGAATGGGCAGTTTTTAAAGCTAACAAGTTTAATCATGGTTGACTCCGAATTAGGTCATTAATTTGTATTTGTACCCCTAAGACGAACGCCAAAACCGAAAGACGAAAAATAATTCTATTTTTTTAGAAATAATTAAATGCGGAGATAACTAAAGGCAGCCACTTTAGGTAGGAACTTTAAGTAGTCACTTTAGGCAGTAAGCTTGAATGCCTAATTACGAGCGGCTAAACGATCAAAGATATTGCAATAGACGCCATGATCATGCCAACGACAAATTCCAACACCTTCCACGCTCTCGGGTTCTTAAACATTGGAGCCAAGAAGCGTGCGCCATATCCAAGTGAAAAGAAGAACACAAACGACGCCGATACTGCACCAGCGCCAAACAACATTTGGTTGGGTTGATATTGGGTTGAGATAGAACCCAGCAATACCACAGTATCCAAATATACATGCGGATTAAGCCAAGTAAACGCCAAACACATCGCAATCGCTTTGGTTAACGAGTCTTTGGTTTCAGCAGTGGCTTCTAAGGCGTGGGTTTCAGTAAATGCTGAACGGAAGCTTAAGAATGAGTAGACACCCAAAAAGATAGCCCCGCCATAACGAGCGAACTGCTCAATTTGTGGGAATTGCTTAACGATGGCGCCAAAGCCTGTAACGCCGAAACTAATTAGTAAGGCATCAGAAATGGCACATACAGCACAAACTGCCAATACGTGTTGATTCTTAAGCCCTTGCTTTAAAACAAATGCATTTTGAGAACCAATCGCAAGAATCAGCGAAAGCCCAAGGGAAAAACCAGCAAAATAAGTCGGCATCAAAGGTTAGCCTCTTAACGTAACTCAATACTCATGAAATGACTGTGCGGGTCTAACACATAATTAGCAAAAGGTTCACAGTAACCAAAGCCAAATTTTTGATACAAATTACGCGCTGGCTTAAAGTAGTCTTCCGATCCCGTTTCTAGGCTAATACGTCGATATTGGCGAGCGGTTGCCGTATCCAAAACGTGCTGCAATAGCTTGCTTGCGACACCGGACTTTCTTGCAAACTGCGAGGTTCTCATTGACTTCAGTTCAGCGTGTTGTGTATCAAGCTCTTTAATGGCGACACACCCAAGCAGTTGGCTGTCTTTCCAAGCACTGAAAAAAGTAATCTCTGGCGACTTGAGCCCCTCTAGATCCAGTGCATGAACGCTTTCGACTGGCGATGTCGCATACATATCAGCTAAATGCTCTTCGAGTAGCTCAATAACCTCTCCACCCGACAAATCATCAATTTTTATTTCCATAACTCTTTAATTATCCTTAATAATTTTTTTATCCGTTTTAGATACAGTAAAATTACGCTACCCTCAAAAAGTTGCGTACGGCACACTTTAATCACATAGTCTCGTGACGCTTGCCGTGTTAGGTATCTGATAGCTTTGTCGATATACAGCAGTCACAATTTATTTACGACACCACCATTTATTTAAAGCACCTGTTTTTGGTGAGAGGATATGTAGTCAGATCTATATGAGCATCCAACTAGATTTAACCACAGCCACCCCTAGGCAGAATTTCGACTCTGCACAGGGCTATATTACGCTGCAAGACCACCGTGTCATCGATGTCGACGAAAACATTGCAAAAATCTTCGGTTACAGTTGCCGTGAAGCACTTCTCAACAACGTCGATTTTGTCTACTCATTAATACCCAAAGACTATCACGGCTCTGTCCGTGAACGTTACCTTTCTGCGATTAAAGGCCAACTGGGAAAGGGAAAGCTCTATAAAGATATTCCGGTGAATAACCGCCTTCTCTCGCTGTTTAGCCTTGCTCAAGCGGTCAGAGTCAACGACCGCCCCGCTCTTCGTGTAATGATCATAGATATTACCTCAGTTGTTGCTTCAGAGCGTAAACATCAAGAAAAAGATCGTATGTACCGGACTTTACTCAATAGTTCGAAACAGGGCGTGCTCGTCCACCAAAATTTCAAGCCTCTAATGGTTAATCAAGCCTGGGTTGAAATGCAAGGTGCCAAATCGATAGAAGCAGTGCTTGCCATGGACTCAATCATTTCAATTATTCCGCCGGACAGTCGTATCAATGCCATGAGACGCAGCCAGAGTATTCTTGCCGGTGATACACCAAGCTTCAGTTCTGTGGTTGAAAACCAATGCTTTGACGGGAGTAAAAAACACTTCAACATCTACGACAACATCATTAATTGGGAAGGCGAGAAAGCGATTCAAGTGGTGATAGAAGACGTTTCCGACAAGGTGATATTAGAACAAGAGCTACTGCACCGCGCACTTCACGACGATCTAACACAAGTGTTCAGCCGCAGTGCCATTTACGATTGGTTAAAAAAGCCGTTAAAAGAACAAACTGAGATGTCTTGTTTACTATTGGATATTGATGACTTCAAAAAGATTAATGACCAATTTGGACACAGTGTTGGTGACGATGTGATTCGTACTCTCGCGAATACCATCAAGAAGCACGTCAAAGCCTTGAACGGCGTGGTTGGCCGCTGGGGAGGTGAAGAGTTTATCGTCTTCTTTCCAAAAAACCGAACGACTCATGGAACCATTCTCAACACGGCATACTCACAAGCAAAAATTGTTGGTCACCGTATTTGCGAAGAATTTCGAACCCATCAATTCTTGGGATTTAATCGCACCAAGTTTCAATCAAGCGTCAGTATTGGCATTACCGACAGCTGCATCGTTCGTACCAACAACTCCCTAGATACGTTGATTCGAGTTACAGACGACGCGCTCTATCGTGCTAAATCCAACGGAAAAAATAGAGTCTCAGTAAACCACGAAGGTGCATGTATAGAGTGTGGCTCGTGAAACAATTGCTAAGCATCAAGAAAAGGTCATTTAAGCTTATAAGTTGACCCAAGATTTTCTTGTTATTTTTAAGTTCTAGTTTACTATGCGCCACCCCAATTTTTTCAGCAAATGCTGCAGGCAAACATGTCCGCCAACGCACTCTATACCGACCTATCCGGTTACTATGATTTAATGTGTGTCGATATTGACTACCAAGCGCAGAGTGACTGCGTTCGTAGGTTACATCAGATTTTTGGAAATGAAGGAAAAACACACCTCGACCTTGGATGTGGCACTGGACCACACGTTCGCCATTTTATTGATTACGGCTATCAAAGTAGTGGCCTTGATCTTAATAAACCAATGCTCGACATTGCTCAAGTTCGTTGCCCTGAAGCTAACTTTTCAGTACAAAACATGAGTAACTTTGAGGTCTCAGAACCGCTCGATCTTATCACTTGTTTCTTGTATTCCATCCATTACAACGACGGAATTGAGAGACTAAAAGAGTGCATTGCAAGCGTGCACCGAGCTTTGAAACACGAAGGTGTCTTCTGCTTCAACGTGGTTGATAAAGAGAAGATAAGCAATGACTTGTTTGTTCGACATACAGCCAACAAAGAACATGATGACTTTACCTTTCGCTCAGGTTGGTACTACTCCGGCGAAGGTAGTAAGCAAATGTTAAAGCTAAGTATCGAAAAAACGACTGCGGGTGAAACTCAAGTATGGAATGACGAACACCCTATGGTGGCATTCTCGTTTAAGGAATTGATCGAGATATTGAAGCCCTACTTTGAGGTTCATATTTTTGAGCACGATTATGACAAGCTGCTGCCTTGGGATACCAAATCAGGTAATGCTTTGGTCACTTGTGTAAAAATCTAGGTAAGCCAATTCCAAACGAATTAAACCGATACAAGCACACAAAAAAGAACCCACACTCGCCGTTCTCTTTATAGAGTATCGAGCCAATGTGGGTTCTTCGTTTCTATATGTATCTTCCTACCAAATCAAACACAGATTGATTAGAAGTCCGCTGTCATACCTACGTAGTAAGTACGTGGCTCTTCAACATAACCCATACTCTCTAGCTCTTGTGATACAGCTTCATCAGTCAAGTTAGTGATACCAGCACGCACTCGAACAGAATCATTAACGTTATACACCGTACCGATGTTCAGTGTTGTGTATGCGTCTTGCGTTAAGTCGCTTTCGATATTACGCTCTCCACGGTAACGCGCACTAATAAAGG
Organism: Vibrio sp. 10N.247.310.24; assembly: GCF_041467175.1. NCBI lineage: Bacteria > Pseudomonadati > Pseudomonadota > Gammaproteobacteria > Vibrionales > Vibrionaceae > Vibrio > Vibrio sp. 10N.247.310.24. Next base: position 13,679 of record NZ_JBFSUD010000060.1, on the reverse strand, counting down.
CATTCAGATCGAAAGTTGGGCTCCAGTTCAGTTTAACTAAGCCTGAATGCTTGTAACGCTCGCGCAGTTCTTCACCCGTTGACTTATCTTCTGTGTCTAAGAACGTGTAGTTACCAGACACGCCCCACTCATCGGTAATCTGGAATTGACCCGTAAGTTCAGCACCTTGAACCACCGCCTCAGATACATTGGTATAAGTACGCTTACCTTTCACAAAGTCCTTGTCACCAGGCCCGACTCGACAACCGTTAGCAGGGTCAAATACGGTTCCATTTTCACAATATGTTACGTCACGATCAATCAAGTCATTAATTTCATTTCGAAACAAAGCCCCTTCAACGTTCCAACGTGGTTGGTTGTATATTGCTGCAATTTCATAGTTCAAGCTCGTTTCAGGCTTCAGGTTTTCATTGCCATACAAATCACACTTCCCTTTGCAGCTATTAACTGTGTAGTCGGCTTGGTTTTGAGTCAGCGAAGGTGCTTTGAAAGCCTTACCTACACCACCTTTGATGATGAGGTCATTAGTCGTTTGGTGAACTAAGTACACACGCGGGCTGAATTCTTCACCGTACAATTCGTGCTTGTCTAAACGTCCACCAATGGTTGCGGTGAGTTGTTCAGTCATCAACCACTGGTCTTGAACAAACAAAGCACCTTGATACGCTTCTGATGTACCGTTGATCAAGTTTTCTTTGTTGGTTAACTCGCTCAACTGGTAGTCCATACCAAAAGTTACGGTGTGACTATCACCGAGATAAGTCGTTGCTGACGCTTCTACTATTTGAGTTAGCTCTTCTACATCGCTACTGTAATTGTTACCTAGATCAGCGGCATCGTTGTCTGTCACGTTTTCACGAGAGTAACGAACTTGTGTGTCACCCCAGTTCCAAAAACCGCTGTGTGTAATCGCTTGACTGTTACGTACAACATTACTATCCACTAGGTTCGAACCTGTAGCGTGTTCTGCTAAACCATCACGTTTATCGTCACTATAGCCAAGGTCTAAATCAATCGTCTGATTGTCTGTCATATTCCATGTCAGGTTGGCAAGCAAACTTAAAGTGTCGCGTTCCTCGAGAGCGGTAATATTTTCACGACCATTACCTGTATATGGTTGCCATGCGTCACGCGAGGTTTGATTTAAAGAAAAACGCGCAAACAATTCATCGTCAATCAATGCACCGGACGTAGTAAAACCAACAGAATATTCTTCGCCACCATCTCCGTCTAATGGAGAAGAAGTGTCCATACTTAATGTAGAACTCCAATCGTTTTCTGGAGCTTTGGTGATGATGTTGATTGTGCCACCCATACCATCTGAACCGTAAAGTGCAGACATTGGGCCGCGGATGATTTCAACACGTTCGATTGACTCAGCTGGAATAGTCGAGAGATCGAAATCGTTACCACGAATGATGGCACTTGCAGAGCTTAAGCGACGGCCATTCACCATGATAAGCGTATAGTCTGAATCCATACCACGAATAGAGATCATCTGACGGCCAGCACGTGTGCTATCAAAATCAGATTCCACACTCGTTGATTCTGCAACGATGTCAGCCAAAGTGATTCCAGGGCTGTCTTCGATGTCTTGAGCGGTGATAACCGACATTGAAGCTGGCGCTTGTTTTAGAGCCATTTCAGTACGAGTTGCCGTAACAACCATTTGCTCATCTGTCGCTTGCGCTTCTTTTTGCGCTAACACGTTAGCCGATAGTGAGGTGCAAATAACAGCTACTGCGACCGAAAGGGGTTTACGAATCATAAGAGGTTTGCGAACTATAAGGTGCTTGCGAACCAAAAGAGGCTTGCGAATCAACAGAGATTTCTCAGACATGATATTTATTCTTATATGTAATTAGTAATGATAATGGTTTGCATTAAACAACCAGTTATCACTCCAATCAACGAAAGTTTCATGCTGAAAATTCATTATGATTATTCACCCATCAAATAATGCAGGCAACATATATTCAATTCATTAGCATTAAGCCAGTAACATTCATGTGCCAGATAATTTAGGAGTATGTCTCTTTAAATAGTTCACGAATCCAACGACACATAGGGTCATTGTGGAAACGTTTATGCCAGTAGAGATATACGTCTTCTGATGGGCTCCTGATCGCTTTGGGTACGCGTTTACAAACAAGGTTTCTCTGTTTTGCTGCTTGTTGAGCAAAAGGTGTCGGCAGGTGAAAGATGATATCGGTCGCTTCAGCCATATCTGGAGCGACGTTAAAGTTAGACAGTTGAATCGGTATCGATAGCTGACGCTGCTTATCGATCAAGCCCAAATCTTTGAAACGACTTTCAATCGAGAGCTTCTTATCCCCTTGCAGTGAGATCTGGCCGAGTTGGCTACTCAATAAATCATCAACGGTGATCTCTTTATCCGCCAGAGGGTGGTCTTTGCTCATTAATAACCGATAATCGCGACTGATTACGAACATTCGATACAGGTTTTGTTCAGAACTTAATGGTTCATGCGTCGACAATACAAAGTGCGCATCACCTGATAACAGAGGTTCAAAGTGTCGTTTAGGAATCGAGTCGATATCGACAACCATATTCGGCGCTTGTTGGCGGATTTGTGCCACGACTTTTGGCAAAAGGTGTGAAACCTGAGGAACCAAGCCAAAGAACCGAACGGTACTATTACTCGTCTGCGGTTCAAATACGTCTCCATGGACCAATTTCTCAAGGCGTGTGAGCACAGAGTTGAGGTCTTGCTTAATGACTTCTGCTTTCGGGGTTAACTCATAACCATAGGCTGCGCGGACTAACAAGTCATCGTTGAATACCGTTCGTAGTTTTTGTAGTGAACGACTCACCGTCGGTTGGCTCATGTCCAACGCCAAGGCTGTGTTTGATACGTGCTTCTCTTCAAGAAGGTGTTTAAGAATAACGAGTAGGTTAAGGTCGACCTGGGCAAGATTCATTATAAGGATATTCAAAATACTGAAGATTCAATATGCGTATAGTGCAGTTTCCCCAAAATTAATACAATTGATAATCACTCTTACTTTGATGTCATACAATGTGAAGTGCCGAATTTGATGCTAACTAAGTTTTTGAAAGGCTTATTTGGGTGACTTTAGACACAAAAAAAGAAGCCAAATGGCCTCTCTTTACCCTATTCACTCTCGCTACTATTTTCGTTAGCGCTCAACACTCGGCGAATAATAAGCGTCCAACAGTGAAATGAAATTCCCTCTATCAAGTTCGCTAAGTTGATTAATGCCAGCCGCTGCTTTTCTTCCTCCGCCAGTTACAAAGCTAGAGCAAATTTCATCTGCGCCTGTTCTATTGGATAGTGGTGCTCTTAGGCTAACAGTATAAGATTCGCCATCTTGGTTTTTCGTTAATACTGCTTGCGCTCGGTTTGGATCTTGATTCACGATCTCATTGCCAAATACACCGCTGATACGTCTTGCCCAAGTCTCACCGGGCAGTTCAAACACACGTGCGACTTTACTTTCATAAACAGGGGCAAGGTTTGATAGTTGCTGGCGGTCATTTTGGTAAGCCGCTCGTAATTGATAGAACACGGAGTCTTTGTCATCCATAAGATCGAACGGGTTCGGGTATTGATAAAGGTTTTGGTAGAGCTCAACTGGCGTGAAATGTAGATCGCTCAATGATGTGCCGTAGCCGTTGTAATTAACCAAGGTACCTAGCTCTTCTAAGAACTCAATTTGTGATTGTTCGAATCCATTTTCATCAGCTAACTGTGCGGCCACTACTTTTAAATTATCACCAAAGGCCGCCGCGATTGCCCAAGCTACGTGTGCACCATTTAGCTTCTGGTTAATCAATAAACTCGTGCAACTCTCTGCCGAGGTGTCTATCAGAGTGTCTAAATGCTCAGAGGTTGGCACGTCCCCTGTTCGATGGTGATCGCAGTAAAACACATCGATGTTGGCATCTAACAGTGAGTGCAATGCTGGCAGGTTCTTCTCCATCGACACATCAAGAACGGTAACGGAAGAGACATCATTTGGATTGCCCGGCTCTATGATTTGACTGGCAACTTGAGAAACCAACTTAATATCACGCTTTACACCGGTAACGAGTACGCTTTTTCTTGGTTCACTTAATCGCAGTTGTAGCAACGAGATGATACCGTCTGCGTCTCCATTGAATACGTCGTAGTGCATGCTGTTCCTCTTCCGTAAGATTTAACGTTTATTTGAAACGCGCCAAAGATATGGCTCACGTCAATGCGTTCGTTCATCGTTAGTCTGTCATTATTTTAGTTTTATTCCACAGATACTTAAGTCTATTTTGTAATGCCTTATTCTTATTTCTATCGATTCAGGCACTTGCCTATTCTTCAGGCACAAAAAAGGCGCGAATAATTCACGCCTTTGCTTTCTAAGAACTCACGCCTTGGGTTTCAAATACTTAACATATTTGGTTTCTAACTTGCTCTAGCAGTCTTATGACGTCTTGAACTGTGCTACCGCTTGATCCATATCGTTCGCTTGCTCAGCTACTTTATCGACTTCGACCAAGCAATGCTGCGCCGAAGCGTTGTTATCATTCGAGATGGTATTCAACTCAGTAATTGAGTCACTCACTTGTGTCATTACGGCACCCTGCTCTTCAATCGCTGAAGCAATACGTTCTGAGTTGCCTTGAATGCTTTCCATATCACTCAAGATCAGTTGCAAGCTTGCATCCAGTTCTTCTGAATCTTTCAGAGTCAGTTGACCTTGTTGGTTACATTCACCAATTTCGGTCATCGAAGCGTTCATTTGGCTTTGAATTGCCGTTACTACACTGGTAATTTCAGTCGTTGATTGGTGCGTTCTGCTTGCAAGAGCACGAACTTCATCTGCAACCACGGCAAAGCCTCGGCCTTGTTCACCGGCACGTGCTGCCTCAATGGCTGCGTTCAGTGCCAGCAAGTTGGTTTGTTCTGCAATGCCTTGGATGATATTTACCGCATCGCCAATTTGATCAACATGATGGTTCAATGAGCTGATCGAATCTTGGCTGCTAGAAAGGCGTTCAGACAACTGAGTAATGTTGCTGATCGTATCAACCACCACTTCACGGCCTTTATCGGCATTCACTTTTGCTTGATGAACACCTTCAGCCGCAACTGATGTGCTTTCTGAGATTTCACCAATTGTGAGTACCATCTCTTGCACTGACGTTGTCATTGTAGAGGTGTGATTTGCTTGAACTTCAAACTGTTTGATGACTGACTCTAACTCGTCATGCATGTTCGACGTGCTTTGTGTCAGTTGCAGTGACTTAGATTGAGATGCCGCGATCAAGCCTTCCAGCTGATCAAGCAATTGGTTGAAGTATTGGCCTAAAGTGCTGAGTTCGTCTTTGCCATCAAGGTGCGAACGAATAGACACGTCGTTAGAATCAACGATGTTGCGAATCACCGAGAGTAATGACTCAATCTTGCCGATAATAGAACGGACAATTAACCAACTGAACAGAATGATCGACACGAGTAGCGTGACGCAAAGGATGTTGTTGATCAGCGATAGTTTGTCCATCTCTTGTTGGGTTTCTTGGTCCAATACCGCTGAGAACTCTTTAAATTGAGTTTCGATAGCATGAGAACCCGAGCGAGCTTGCCCAAGCAGACCTTCGTTGTGCTTCAAGCCAATCACTCGCTTCTGTTCAACCACTTGACGTGCAGCATCTATCAAAGCAGTTGAGCTTCCAACATTAGAAGTAATAGAAAGAACACTCGGATCGAACTCACCCTTTTCAATTAAGTCATTGAACAGGTAAAGCTCGATTTTTTGTTCAGCACTGGCTGTCGCGCTGATGTTATCGAGCAAAACATGAAACTCGCCTAGCATGCCTTTGTCACGTGCTAGCCCATAGACTTCGCTCGCTTTTACTAGGTTAACAAAGCTGGTGTGGTAAGTTTCGATGTCTTCACGTAGGTGTGTGCTGTTGGCTAAGCCTAAATCACTGAGCACTGTATCTAGCTCAGATTCAGACGCTAAGAATTTGTTGTAGTTTACGTCGAACTTGGCGAGGTACTTCATATCACTACGTAATAGGAAATCTTTCTCGTTACGGCGAAGGTTGAGCAAACGCACTTCAAGTTCTTTGGTGATTTGTTTGGCTTCGCTCATTTGAGCGGTGGTGTCTGCAAATTGCGATGTGGTAAACAACAATGAAATCATGCCGAAGATGGAGAACATCCCCAACGAATAGAGCTTTTTCTTTATATTCATATACGTGGCTCGTCTTTACTAAATTAACTATGAGTATCTAATTGATCGCATCGAAGCATGGAATACAACTCGTGCGACCTGATTATTGTTATGGTTATGGTTTTGGTATCAGTAATGAGCACTAAATCTAGCGACTGTTCAGCCCACCAGCAGTGACATTCTCAATGGTATTCAAACAGAGAATGAATTTTTCACTAAAGATAAAAGCATCAATAACACAAATTGAATACATGTACATTAGTTGAATGATAAAAGTGAGAGACAGCTATTTGACGGGACATAAATAGCTTGAACACCACGGTATACAAGACATTGAATTAAAAGACTTTGAAGCACATTCGGATGCATTATTTATGATGACATTTTTTTGGCTCTCCAAAAGAGCACAAGCGAAGCGCAATATTGGAGGTTTTGACTTGGTTTTTAAACAGTGAATCGGTCTATTGATGATTGTACAGTAAAGCGTAAACGGCGAAAAAATGGACCTACTCAATTCGAGTCAGGTCCATTTTTTGATTGTCTAGTCAATCGCTTTGCAGCTAAAGAGTTAGGGTGCGAACTCAAGGCTGACTAAAACGCTTTCACCATCTTGGTTAGGCACTTCAATAACACCGCTTTCTCATCTTCTTCGATGTCTTGTGTTAGTCCACTAACCAAATTCAAGTGAAGCTGATTGTGGTGAACGTGTATCTTCTGCCCTTCATCAGTCAAAGCAACCACAATTGCACGACGATCCGTTGGGTGTTCATGGCGTTCAATCAATTCAGCTTTAACCAGCTTTTCAATTTGAACAGTAAGCGTACCCGTGGTGATGCCCAACTTTTCAGCGAGCTCTTTCATTCTTAACGCGCCATGCATACCAAGCACTTCAATGGTGTGTACTTGAGCAAGGGAATAACCTGTCTCTTTGACAACAGACTGCTCCCACGAAGACATTTTATCGTAGAACTCAGTCAGTATTTGGTTAAGCTGTTCTATATTTCGCATGGTCGTTTGAATGCACTTCAAGAGTAAGATGATTAATCTTATCAAACTTGGCGAGCATTTGTTTATATTCAGAGACGGTTTTATCACTGTTTGATTCAAGAGTAATCGCTGCTGAATAGTGATGTCCACTCACCTTCCACATGTGTAAGTCGGTTACGGCTGCGTAAGGAGCTAAAGCTTCAGTGATTCCGTTACGGTACTCATCATCAATATTCTGATCGAGCAAGATTGGACTTGTCTGCTTCATTAGGTTCATTGTCCATTTGGCAATCACGACAGCACCCACCATGCCCATTGCTGCATCTAACCAGTTCCAACCGTAAAACTTACCAAATAGCAGCGCAACAATCGCAAGCAGAGACGTCAGAGTATCCGCCAACACATGCATGTAGGCTGCGCGTAGGTTGTGGTCATGATGGTGTCCGTGATGCTCAACATGTTTATGACCATGGTCGCTGTCGTGATCATGACTATGTGAATGACCGTGCGAATGGCCATGGTTCTTACTATGATCATGGCAATGCTCGTGTCCGTGATCATGATGGTGATCGCCGAGTAAAAACATACTCACTACATTCACGGTTAAACCAATACAAGCAACGATGATCGCTTCATTGAACTGAATTGCTTGTGGGTTAAACAAGCGATGTACCGATTCCACCAGCATCAACAATGCCACAATCCCCAACGCAATCGCGCTGGTGTAGCCCCCTAACACGCTGACTTTGCCAGTACCAAACGAGAAACGTTCGCTCTCGGCATGTTTCTTCGCATATCGGTATGCAAATAAGGTGATACCAAACGCTGCAGTATGCGTTCCCATGTGCCAACCATCGGCAAGCAATGCCATTGAACCATAAATGGTACCCGCAACGATTTCGACAACCATGGTAACGACGGTCAATAACAGGACATAGAACGTGCGTTTCTCACCTTGGCTGTTATGTGAAGAAAAGTTGTGTTGGTGACGTGTTGGAAAACTCAAAATGGCGTCCTTAACTTGTATTTGTGGTTAGATAATCGTTGTTAGCAAAATCCCTTTGATTGACAAGTAATTTGATAATCAAAGCAACTGGTTGAAATTTAGTTTGATCATCAAAGTTTGTCAACGGCGAATTTGATTTTCGAAATGGGACGAAAATGAATAAGGCTCACTTAATCAAGAAGTAAACTCTGGGCAGGTCTCTGATTTTGAGTAAAACACTAGCCCTAATCACGGCTCCACTATTCTTCTAAGTAACTAGAATTCATACCCAGTAGTCCTCTGAGTTAATACAAAATTGGTATTTTCTTTCTAAACAGATAGAAACTAAAGAAAGGACATTACCTTGACTAAATTAACCAAAACCGTGTTAGCAATGAGCGCACTCAGCGTTGCTCAAGGCGTCGCTGCGGCAGACCAACCGAACATTCTTGCTATCTGGGCAGATGATCTTGGTTACTACAACACGAGCGCATACAACCGTGGAATGATGGGCTACGAAACGCCGAACATCGACCGTATTGCCAACGAGGGTGCTATTTTTACGGATATGTACGCACAACAATCTTGTACGGCTGGCCGTGCTTCGTTCGTGACGGGGCAACACCCATTCCGTACCGGCCTACTTACTATCGGTATGCCAGGTTCTGCACACGGAATTCCTGACTGGGCTCCTACCATTGGTGATGCTCTTAAAGAAGAAGGCTACGCGACTGCGCAATTCGGTAAAAATCACTTAGGCGATCAAGACAAACACCTTCCTACAAACCATGGTTTTGATGAGTTCTTTGGTAACCTTTACCACTTAAACGCGGAAGAAGAGCCTGAAACCTACTTTTACCCAAAAGACCCAGAATTCAGAAAGAACTACGGGCCTCGCGGCGTTATCAAAGCAACCTCTGATGGCAAAATCGAAGATACAGGTCCACTGACTCGTGCTCGTATGGAAAACATCGATGAGGACTTTACCGAAGCGGCTATCACGTTCATGGAGAAATCTGTAAAAGAAGATAAGCCGTTCTTTATCTGGTACAACTCGACTCGTATGCACGTTTGGACTCGTCTGAACGAGCATTACAGCGGCATTTCAGGTCAAGGCATCTACGCTGATGGTATGGCTCAATTAGACGACAACGTCGGCGCGTTGCTTGATACTCTTGAACGCTTAGAAGTTGCAGACAACACGATTGTTATCCTTTCTACCGATAACGGTGCAGAAAAGTTTACATGGCCTGACGGCGGTACATCTCCTTTCCACGGTGAGAAAGGCACAACTTACGAAGGCGGCATGCGTGTTCCACAAATCGTGAAATGGCCTGGTGTAATCGAACCTGGCTCTGCGGTTAATGCGCTAATGTCTCAAGAAGACTGGTTACCGACACTAGCGGCAGCGGCCGGTAATGACTCTATCGTTGAAGACCTTAAAGAAGGTGTTTCTTTAAATAATAAAGATTGGCGTGTTCACCTAGATGGCTCGAACTTCATGCCATACTTTGAAGGAGAGGCAGAAAAATCACCTCGTGAAACTATTTTCTACTTCTCTGCAAACGGTGACTTCAATGCGCTTCGTTGGAACGATTGGAAAGCAAGCTTCGCGATGATGGAAGGCACAATGCAATCGGCTATCCGTCAAGCTCCTGCTTGGGCTTCAATTACAAACCTACGTATGGACCCGTTTGAAACCGCAGCGAAAGAATCTGGTATGTACACTCGTTGGATGGTAGACAACATGTGGTTATTCGTACCAATGTCTCAAGAAGTGATTAAGTTCATGGGCTCTCTAAACGATTACCCAATGCAACAAGGCCAAGGCTTCAGTGCCGCAGAGATCAATTACAACACGCTAAAAATGCAAAAGCTAATTCAGCAAATGCAAGCACAAAACGCCAAATAGCGGAGCAAGGGTTAAACAGCGGAGCAACAGCTAGATAACCCGGCTAACGACCATTAAAGATAACTGACTAATTAAAGCCCCACTGGGGCTTTTTTTGTGAGGCATCAACAATCTTTTTTCTAAACCATGAATGCGCCATATCTGCATTACGACTCTTGTGCCACACCAGATATTCAGTACCAAGATCCGATTCAAACGGTAAAGGCGACAGCTTAAAATCATCCAGCAAGCCATACCTTTCAAGTATCGATTTCTGACTAATACAAAGCCAATCCGTCCCTCTTACCATATCAAGCATTTCAAATGGGCCAGGCGCCTTTCGTGCAACCTTTCTACTTTTCGCATACTTACTGGTTTTGGTTAACGGCGATTCTTTGGTATCCCACATACTATGAAGAACATGCTTCTCTTCAAGGTATTCTTCCAACGTAATCTCGTCCGCTAATCTAGGGTGGTTTTTATCATAAGCAACCACCATAGGTTCGTTAGAGAGCTGAATACATTCCATTGCCGGATCGTTGATAGGCGTATGGACTATACACAAATCATATCGGTGTTGGCGAAGGTCTAGAACGATGTCTGCGGTATAGTAAGGGTCAATATGAAGACCGATATCTGGCGTTTCCGCATAGAGGATATCGGATACACGCTTCATCAATGAATAAGTTGCCCCACTAATACAAGCGACATTAAACGACCTTTCAATTTTTGTTGGGTCGAACTTTCGCTTACTCGGGAAAGTCGATTCAAAGGCATCGTAGGCCTGTTTTATTTGAGGGTAGATGTCATAACAAAAACTGCTCGGTCTATAGCCTTCCTTTGTTTTCACAAACAGCGGATCATCATAGGTTTCTTTTAGTCGGTTAAGCGCCTTACTAATCGCGGGCTGAGTAACGCCAAAACGTTTCGCGGTATTCGAGATAGAGAGCTCTTCCATCATGACAACAAAATACGGGATCAGACTAAAATCTGTGTTTTTCATGTTCTATTTACCAAACTAGCGTACTAAATTAACTTTCATATCATTGAATTATACCGTATCAACCAAGCACTTCATTAGCGACCCTTTTATTTTGGGAAGTCACCTACGAATTATCATGCTAGAAAACGATGATTAACAGAACACAAAAAGCCCACACTTGGCAGGCTCAGGTAACTCAAAGTCAGTGATGGCGTTTATTTGCTTTGTAACAGAGTAATCTCATCATTCACCCAACCTAACAACTGCTTGGTGGCTTTCGACAACACTTGGTTCTGCCGAACAATATAACCAAGACTGGTGCTAGAAAAGTTGATCAACGGTGTCACTTTCGAATGCAGATGCTGCTTGGTGGATACCGCGAATTCAGGGACAATCGCCACGCCAAAACCGGCTTCTGCCCAATCGATTTGAGCGTCGACACTCCCTACTTCCATGACTCTATGATTGGGTAGATTAAGGCTTGGTAAACCTTCATCAATGAAGTCACGGGTTCTCGTATCGTGGCCAAGTAGAATCAAGGTGAGTTCTGTCTCTATATCGTCATCTTTAACCTCGTTTCCTGTCTTGCTATCAGAGTATTGCATGTCGAAGCCATCGCCTAACGCACACCATGAAAGCTCTTGAAGCTTTGTGAAATACAACGACTCATTGTGTTGTTCTTTGGCAATAACGAAGCCAAGATCCGCCTGAGCATTCTTAACTAAACTCGATGCTTGAGATGACGTGGTATTCAACAACGTAAGGTCGATTCCCGGATACTGCGCTTTGAACTTCTGGAACGGGCGAATTAGCAAGAATCGAGAGATGATGTCGCTCACGGCAATAGTTAACGTGCCTATTTTAAGGTCGTTAATGGCGTTGAGATCGGCCTGACAAATCTGCAGTTCGAGTAATGTTCTTTGACTTGTCTCTAGTAACCTTTCACCTGCTTGAGTCAGTTGAAACGGACTTCGCTCTATCAACTTGATGCGTGTTTGTTGTTCCAGTTGTTTTAGGTGCAAACTCACATTAGGTTGTGTCATATGCAGTGCGTTGGCTGCTTTTCCGAAATGCTTATATTCCGCTAGCGTCACAAACGTCTTCAACAAATTAATATCGAGCATCATATCCCTCCCAGGTTTTTTACATGATATATGAAATCCTTATCAAGATAATAAAGATAATTAATTTCTCTTATCCACTTTGTAGGCCTAACATGATTTCTCAATCAGTCAGGAGAAAAATTATGCCATCTATTGTTGTTGTAGGCGCAAACTGGGGCGACGAAGGCAAAGGCCGTATCGTTGATTTTTTAGCAGACCAAGCTTCTGCTAGCATTCGCTTTCAAGGCGGAAACAATGCCGGCCATACCGTAGTAAACGACTTCGGTACATTCAAACTGCATCAACTGCCTAGTGGTATTTTTAATCCTGATTGTACGGCAGTTCTTGGCCCTGGCATGGTGATCAGCCCTGCTGCGCTAACTCAAGAGATTGCAGAAGTACAAGCAGCTGGCATCAAAGTGAAAATGGCGATTTCAGACCGTGCGACACTTTGTCTACCTTTACACGCGCTTGAAGACACACTTGAAGAAGAACGTTTAGGCGATGGTGCTTACGGTTCAACACGTCAAGGTATTGCACCCGCTTACGGCGATCGTGTGATGAAGAAAGGCATTCTTGTTGGCTGGTTGAATCAACCTGAAATTTTGGAGCAACGCATTCAATTCTTACTTGATTGGAAGATGCCTCAACTTAAAGCGCTATACCCACAATGTGACTTCTCTCAGACTGCTTCTGAAATGACAGAATGGCTACTTGAAGTGACTAAAGCTTGGCGCCCATTCATTTGCAACGTAACTGAGCCGCTTAAAGCACTGCAATCGCAAGACGCGAACTTACTGTTCGAAGCTCAGTTAGGTGCAGGTCGCGACCTTGTTTACGGTGAATATCCTTGGACGACATCTTCAAATGTAACCGCTGCATACGCAGGCATCGGTAGTGGTTTACCCGCCCTTCGCCCTGAGCGCGTTATTGCTGTGGCTAAATCGTTCAGCTCATCTGTAGGTACTGGTACGCTAGTGACTGCAATGGAAGAGCAAGATAGCTTCCGCGAAAGCTCTAACGAATACGGCGCAACAACAGGCCGCCCACGTGATATGGGTTACTTCGACGCAGTAGCAACTCGCAACGGTGTTGACCTGCAAGCTGCAACGGAAATCGCACTGACTAAGATTGATTGCCTGTCTGGTTTGTCTGAACTTAAGATCTGTACCGCTTACTCTGGTGAGCACACTGAAAACCCGATTTGGCCACAAACGGCTGAACTAAAGCCTGTATATGAAGATATGGCTGGCTGGGATGAAGACATCACGGACTGCCGCACGTTTGAGAGTCTTCCTCAAGCAGCACAAGATTACGTAACTCGTATCGAAGAGTTGATGGGTGTTCCAATTGTGATGGTGTCAGTAGGCCCTGAGCGTGAGCAAATGATCATTCGAGGCTAGAGCTCTACTCAAGTCTTTCAGCTAAAGCGGTTGTTTAGCTGAAAGGCGACAGGCACAAAAAAGCCCACACTAGGTGTAATGCCGTTCGGATAAGCATTATTGCTTGAACCTGAACGGATATTTGGCTGGGA